>NZ_JALW01000041.1:0-28934 GCF_000710795.1 Enterobacter sp. T1-1
TGCCAGGCGACAACATCAAGATGGTTGTGACGCTGATCCACCCAATCGCGATGGACGACGGTCTGCGTTTCGCAATCCGTGAAGGTGGCCGTACCGTTGGCGCGGGCGTGGTTGCTAAAGTTCTCGGCTAATTGCTGATAACATTTGACGCAATGCGCAATAAAAGGGCATCATTTGATGCCCTTTTTGCACGCTTTCACGCCAGAACCTGGCTCATCAGTGATTATTTTTGTCATAATCATTGCTGAGACAGGCTCTGCAGAGAGCGTATAATTCGAAAAGCGAATTAGCATTTCGATTTGGTTTGCCTCGCGATCGCGGGGTGAAAATGTTTGTAGAATACTTCTGACAGGTTGGTTTATGAGTGCGAATACCGAAGCTCAAGGGAGCGGGCGCGGCCTGGAAGCGATGAAATGGGTAGTGGTAGCCGTTCTGCTGATCGTAGCGATCGTCGGCAACTATCTTTATCGTGACATTATGCTGCCGCTACGCGCGCTTGCAGTGGTAATTCTGATTGCTGCAGCGGGTGGTGTCGCGCTGTTGACGACAAAAGGCAAAGCGACTGTCGCTTTTGCCCGCGAAGCGCGTACCGAAGTCCGTAAGGTAATTTGGCCGACTCGCCAGGAAACATTGCACACCACGCTGATCGTAGCGGCGGTAACCGCTGTAATGTCACTGATCCTGTGGGGACTGGATGGTATTCTGGTTCGCCTGGTATCCTTTATCACTGGCCTGAGGTTCTGAGATGTCTGAAGCCCCTAAAAAGCGCTGGTACGTCGTTCAGGCGTTTTCCGGTTTTGAAGGCCGCGTAGCAACGTCGCTGCGTGAGCATATCAAATTACACAACATGGAAGAGTTATTTGGCGAAGTTATGGTTCCGACCGAAGAAGTGGTCGAGATCCGTGGCGGCCAACGCCGCAAAAGCGAGCGTAAATTCTTCCCGGGTTACGTGCTGGTTCAGATGGTTATGAACGACGCGAGCTGGCACCTTGTGCGCAGCGTACCCCGCGTGATGGGCTTTATCGGCGGCACGTCTGACCGTCCGGCGCCAATCAGCGACAAAGAAGTTGATGCGATTATGAACCGCCTGCAGCAGGTGGGTGATAAGCCGCGTCCGAAAACGCTGTTTGAACCGGGTGAAATGGTTCGTGTTAATGACGGTCCGTTTGCTGACTTTAATGGCGTGGTCGAAGAAGTGGATTACGAGAAATCCCGCCTGAAAGTTTCTGTTTCTATCTTCGGTCGTGCGACCCCGGTAGAACTGGACTTTGCCCAGGTAGAAAAAGCCTAAGCAGCGATCAAAAAAGCGGCGATTTAATCGTTGCACAGGGCGCGAGATTGGAATACAATTTCGCGCCTTTTGTTTTTATGGGCCACGGCCTGTAAAACGATTTTATTCACGGGGAGCCTCGCTGAGGCGCTATCACCCAATCAGAGGATTTTAGAATGGCTAAGAAAGTACAAGCCTACGTCAAGCTGCAGGTTGCAGCTGGTATGGCGAACCCAAGTCCACCAGTTGGTCCAGCTCTGGGTCAGCAGGGTGTGAACATCATGGAATTCTGTAAAGCGTTTAACGCCAAAACTGAATCCCTGGAAAAAGGTCTGCCAATCCCAGTTGTAATCACTGTTTACGCTGACCGTTCTTTCACTTTCGTTACCAAAACCCCTCCTGCAGCAGTTCTGCTGAAGAAAGCGGCTGGTATCAAGTCTGGTTCCGGTAAACCGAACAAAGACAAAGTGGGTAAAATTTCCCGCGCTCAGCTGCAGGAAATCGCGCAGACCAAAGCTGCCGACATGACTGGTGCCGACATTGAAGCGATGACTCGCTCTATCGAAGGTACTGCACGTTCCATGGGCCTGGTAGTGGAGGACTAAGAAATGGCTAAACTGACCAAGCGCATGTCCGTGATCCGTGACAAAGTTGATGCGACCAAACAGTACGACATCAACGAAGCTATCGCTCTGCTGAAAGAACTGGCTACCGCTAAGTTCGTTGAAAGCGTTGACGTTGCTGTTAACCTGGGCATCGATGCTCGTAAATCTGATCAGAACGTTCGTGGTGCAACTGTACTGCCACACGGTACTGGCCGTTCCGTTCGCGTAGCTGTATTTACTCAGGGTGCAAACGCAGAAGCTGCTAAAGCTGCTGGCGCTGAACTGGTAGGTATGGAAGATCTGGCTGACCAGATCAAAAAAGGCGAAATGAACTTTGACGTTGTTATCGCATCTCCAGATGCAATGCGCGTTGTTGGCCAGCTGGGCCAGGTTCTGGGTCCACGCGGCCTGATGCCAAACCCGAAAGTGGGTACTGTAACCCCTAACGTTGCTGAAGCAGTTAAGAACGCTAAAGCAGGTCAGGTTCGTTATCGTAACGACAAAAACGGCATCATCCACACCACTATCGGTAAAGTGGACTTCGACGCTGACAAACTGAAAGAAAACCTGGAAGCTCTGCTGGTTGCGCTGAAAAAAGCAAAACCAACTCAGGCGAAAGGCGTGTACATCAAGAAAGTTAGCATCTCCACCACCATGGGTGCAGGTGTTGCAGTTGACCAGGCTGGCCTGAGCGCTGCTGCAAACTAATGCCTTTACGTGGGCGGTGATTTTGTCTACAATCTTACCCCCACGTTTGCTAACGAAAGTTAGCGGCTAAAAGAATTGTTCGTTGGAGCCTGGCCTAATCCAGGCCTCCGTCGAAGACCGCAGGTGTTTCGCAAGAGACTTAATCCCCTGCGTAGACGGTGACAGAACGCTAAGATTATTTTTGGATATTCTGGCTTGTTTCTGCTCACCGTATTAAGACGCTCTTTCCGTTGGGAAGAGTGAAGTGAGTTCCGGAACATGAGTTCCGGCAAACATCCAGGAGCAAAAGCTAATGGCTTTAAATCTTCAAGACAAACAAGCGATTGTTGCTGAAGTCAGCGAAGTAGCCAAAGGCGCGCTGTCTGCAGTAGTTGCGGATTCCCGTGGCGTAACTGTAGATAAAATGACTGAACTGCGTAAAGCAGGTCGTGAAGCTGGCGTTTACATGCGTGTTGTTCGTAACACCCTGCTGCGCCGTGCTGTTGAAGGTACCTCTTTTGAGTGCCTGAAAGACACGTTTGTTGGTCCGACCCTGATTGCATACTCTATGGAACACCCGGGCGCTGCTGCTCGTCTGTTCAAAGAGTTCGCGAAAGCGAATGCAAAATTTGAGGTCAAAGCCGCTGCCTTTGAAGGTGAGCTGATCCCGGCGTCTCAGATCGACCGCCTGGCAACTCTGCCGACCTACGAAGAAGCAATTGCACGCCTGATGGCAACCATGAAAGAAGCTTCGGCTGGCAAACTGGTTCGTACTCTGGCTGCTGTACGCGATGCGAAAGAAGCTGCTTAATCGCAGTTATCTTTATAAAGCATCTGCTTACGTATAAACTTATTCTGATATTCAGGAACAATTTAAATGTCTATCACTAAAGATCAAATCATTGAAGCAGTATCCGCTATGTCCGTAATGGACGTTGTTGAGCTGATCTCTGCAATGGAAGAAAAATTCGGTGTTTCTGCTGCTGCTGCTGTAGCTGTTGCTGCTGGCCCAGCTGCTGACGCTGCTGAAGAGAAAACTGAATTCGACGTAATTCTGAAAGCTGCTGGCGCGAACAAAGTTGCAGTAATCAAAGCTGTTCGTGGCGCTACCGGTCTGGGTCTGAAAGAAGCTAAAGACCTGGTAGAATCTGCTCCAGCTGCGCTGAAAGAAGGCGTGAGCAAAGACGACGCAGAAGCACTGAAAAAATCTCTGGAAGAAGCTGGCGCTGAAGTTGAAGTTAAATAAGCCAACTTTTCTGGTTGCAGCCTAAGTAATTAGGCTGATGGCTGGTGACTTTTTAGTCACCAGCCTTTTTGCGCTGTAAGGCCTCGGTAGCATTTCACACTGTTTGACTATCGATGTGTCTTTCAATGCTTGTTTCTATCGACGACTTAATATACTGCGACAGGGTGCTCGCTCTGTGTAAATCGCAATGAAATGGTTTAAGCGTGATAGCAACAGGTATTGCGGAAAGTATTCAATTTTCCGGTCCACAAAATGGTGTTGCACAAACTGTCCCTTCGTCGGACAGATGGGTCGACTTGTCAGCGAGCTGAGGAACCCTATGGTTTACTCCTATACCGAGAAAAAACGTATTCGTAAGGATTTTGGTAAACGTCCACAAGTTCTGGACATTCCATATCTCCTTTCTATCCAGCTTGACTCGTTCCAGAAGTTTATCGAGCAAGATCCTGAAGGGCAGTACGGTCTGGAAGCAGCCTTCCGTTCCGTGTTCCCAATTCAGAGCTACAGCGGTAACTCCGAGCTGCAGTACGTCAGCTACCGCCTTGGCGAACCGGTGTTTGACGTTCAGGAATGTCAGATCCGTGGCGTGACCTATTCCGCACCGCTGCGCGTAAAACTGCGTCTGGTGATCTACGAGCGCGAAGCGCCGGAAGGCACTGTTAAAGACATTAAAGAACAAGAAGTCTACATGGGTGAAATTCCACTCATGACAGACAACGGTACTTTCGTTATCAACGGTACTGAGCGTGTTATCGTTTCCCAGCTGCACCGTAGCCCGGGCGTCTTCTTCGACAGCGATAAAGGTAAAACACACTCTTCCGGTAAAGTACTGTATAACGCGCGCATCATTCCTTACCGTGGTTCATGGCTGGACTTCGAGTTCGATCCAAAAGACAACCTGTTTGTCCGTATCGACCGTCGTCGTAAACTGCCTGCAACCATCATTCTGCGCGCACTGAACTATACCACTGAACAGATCCTGGACCTGTTCTTTGAAAAAGTGATCTTTGAAATCCGCGACAACAAGCTGCAGATGGAGCTGGTGCCGGAACGTCTGCGTGGTGAGACCGCGTCGTTCGACATCGAAGCCGACGGCAAAGTGTATGTGGAAAAAGGTCGCCGTATTACCGCGCGCCACATCCGTCAGCTGGAAAAAGATGATATCAAACACATCGAAGTTCCGGTTGAATACATTGCAGGAAAAGTAGCCGCGAAAGATTACGTTGATGAATCAACTGGCGAGCTGATCTGCCCGGCTAACATGGAGCTGAGCCTGGATCTGCTGGCTAAGCTGAGTCAGGCTGGCCACAAACGTATCGAAACGCTGTTCACTAACGATCTGGACCACGGTCCGTACATCTCTGAGACTGTACGCGTCGACCCAACCAACGATCGTCTGAGCGCGCTGGTAGAAATCTACCGCATGATGCGTCCTGGTGAGCCACCAACTCGCGAAGCAGCTGAAAGCCTGTTCGAGAACCTGTTCTTCTCTGAAGACCGCTACGATCTGTCTGCGGTTGGTCGTATGAAGTTCAACCGTTCTCTGCTGCGCGATGAGATCGAAGGTTCCGGTATCCTGAGCAAAGACGACATCATCGAAGTGATGAAGAAGCTCATCGATATCCGTAACGGTAAAGGCGAAGTGGACGATATCGACCACCTCGGCAACCGTCGTATCCGTTCCGTAGGCGAAATGGCGGAAAACCAGTTCCGCGTTGGCCTGGTGCGTGTAGAGCGTGCGGTGAAAGAGCGTCTGTCTCTGGGCGATCTGGATACCCTGATGCCTCAGGATATGATCAACGCCAAGCCGATTTCTGCAGCCGTGAAAGAGTTCTTCGGTTCCAGCCAGCTGTCTCAGTTTATGGACCAGAACAACCCGCTGTCTGAGATCACGCACAAACGTCGTATCTCTGCACTCGGCCCAGGCGGTCTGACCCGTGAACGCGCAGGCTTTGAAGTTCGAGACGTACACCCGACTCACTACGGTCGCGTATGTCCAATCGAAACGCCTGAAGGTCCAAACATCGGTCTGATCAACTCCTTGTCCGTGTACGCACAGACAAACGAATACGGTTTCCTTGAGACCCCGTACCGTAAAGTGACTGACGGTGTTGTTACCGACGAAATTCATTACCTGTCTGCTATTGAAGAAGGCAACTACGTTATCGCTCAGGCGAACTCCAACCTGGATGACGAAGGCCACTTTGTAGAAGATCTGGTTACCTGCCGTAGCAAAGGCGAATCCAGCTTGTTCAGCCGCGACCAGGTTGACTACATGGACGTATCCACCCAGCAGGTGGTATCCGTCGGTGCGTCCCTGATCCCGTTCCTGGAACACGATGACGCCAACCGTGCATTGATGGGTGCGAACATGCAACGTCAGGCCGTTCCAACTCTGCGTGCTGATAAGCCGCTGGTTGGTACCGGTATGGAACGTGCTGTTGCCGTTGACTCCGGTGTTACTGCAGTGGCTAAGCGTGGCGGTACCGTTCAGTACGTTGACGCATCCCGTATCGTTATCAAAGTTAACGAAGACGAGATGTATCCGGGCGAAGCGGGTATCGACATCTACAACCTGACCAAATACACCCGTTCTAACCAGAACACCTGTATCAACCAGATGCCTTGCGTATCTCTGGGTGAGCCAGTTGAGCGCGGCGACGTGCTGGCAGACGGTCCGTCCACCGACCTTGGTGAACTGGCGCTCGGTCAGAACATGCGCGTAGCGTTCATGCCGTGGAACGGTTACAACTTCGAAGACTCCATCCTCGTCTCCGAACGTGTGGTACAGGAAGATCGTTTCACCACCATCCACATTCAGGAACTGGCCTGTGTGTCCCGTGACACCAAGCTGGGGCCAGAAGAGATCACCGCTGACATCCCTAACGTGGGTGAAGCTGCGCTCTCCAAACTGGATGAATCCGGTATCGTTTACATCGGTGCGGAAGTGACCGGCGGCGACATTCTGGTTGGTAAGGTAACGCCGAAAGGTGAAACCCAGCTGACGCCAGAAGAGAAACTGCTGCGTGCAATCTTCGGTGAGAAAGCGTCTGACGTTAAAGACTCTTCTCTGCGCGTACCAAACGGTGTTTCCGGTACGGTTATCGACGTTCAGGTCTTCACCCGTGACGGCGTTGAGAAAGATAAACGTGCGCTGGAAATCGAAGAGATGCAGCTCAAACAGGCTAAGAAAGACCTGTCTGAAGAACTGCAGATCCTCGAAGCGGGTCTGTTCAGCCGTATCTATGCGGTGCTGGTTGCCGGTGGCGTTGAAGCTGAGAAGCTCGACAAACTGCCGCGCGATCGCTGGCTGGAACTGGGCCTGACCGACGAAGAGAAACAAAATCAGCTGGAACAGCTGGCTGAGCAGTATGACGAACTGAAACACGAGTTCGAGAAAAAACTCGAAGCGAAACGCCGCAAAATCACTCAGGGCGACGATCTGGCACCAGGCGTGCTGAAGATTGTTAAGGTGTATCTGGCTGTTAAACGTCAGATCCAGCCTGGTGATAAGATGGCAGGTCGTCACGGTAACAAGGGTGTTATCTCTAAGATCAACCCGATCGAAGATATGCCGCACGATGCTAACGGTACGCCGGTAGATATCGTACTGAACCCGCTGGGCGTACCGTCTCGTATGAACATCGGTCAGATTCTGGAAACCCACCTGGGTATGGCTGCGAAAGGTATCGGCGACAAGATTAACGCCATGCTGAAACAGCAGCAGGAAGTCGCGAAACTGCGCGAATTCATCCAGCGTGCCTACGATCTGGGTACCGATGTGCGTCAGAAAGTCGACCTGAACACCTTCAGCGATGAAGAAGTGCTGCGTCTGGCAGAGAACCTGCGCAAAGGTATGCCAATTGCAACGCCGGTATTCGACGGTGCAAAAGAAGCTGAAATTAAAGAGCTGCTGCAACTGGGTGGTCTGCCAACGTCTGGTCAGATTACGCTGTTTGACGGCCGTACCGGTGAACAGTTCGAGCGTCCGGTAACCGTAGGTTACATGTACATGCTGAAACTGAACCACCTGGTCGACGACAAAATGCACGCTCGTTCTACCGGTTCTTACAGCCTGGTTACTCAGCAGCCGCTGGGTGGTAAGGCACAGTTCGGTGGTCAGCGCTTCGGGGAGATGGAAGTGTGGGCGCTGGAAGCATACGGCGCAGCATACACCCTGCAGGAAATGCTCACCGTTAAGTCTGATGACGTGAACGGTCGTACCAAGATGTATAAGAACATCGTGGACGGCAACCATCAGATGGAACCGGGCATGCCAGAGTCCTTCAACGTACTGTTGAAAGAGATTCGTTCGCTGGGTATCAACATCGAACTGGAAGACGAGTAATTCTCGCTCAAACAGGTCACTGCTGTCGGGTTAACGCCCGACAGCAGAGTGTGCTAACTCCGACGGGAGCAAATCCGTGAAAGACTTATTAAAGTTTCTGAAAGCGCAAACTAAAACCGAAGAGTTTGATGCGATCAAAATTGCTCTGGCTTCGCCAGACATGATCCGTTCATGGTCTTTCGGTGAAGTTAAAAAGCCGGAAACCATCAACTACCGTACGTTCAAACCTGAGCGTGACGGCCTTTTCTGTGCACGTATTTTCGGGCCAGTAAAAGATTACGAGTGCCTGTGCGGTAAGTACAAGCGCCTGAAACACCGTGGTGTGATCTGTGAGAAGTGCGGCGTTGAAGTGACCCAGACCAAAGTGCGCCGTGAGCGCATGGGCCACATCGAGCTGGCGTCTCCGACTGCTCACATCTGGTTCCTGAAATCTCTGCCGTCCCGTATCGGCCTGCTGCTGGATATGCCGCTGCGCGATATCGAACGTGTTCTGTACTTCGAATCTTATGTGGTTATCGAAGGCGGGATGACGAACCTGGAACGTCACCAGATCCTGACTGAAGAGCAGTATCTGGACGCACTGGAAGAGTTCGGTGACGAATTCGACGCGAAGATGGGTGCGGAAGCTATTCAGGCCCTGCTGAAGAGCATGGATCTGGAGCAAGAGTGCGAGCAGCTGCGTGAAGAGCTGAACGAAACCAACTCCGAAACCAAGCGTAAAAAGCTGACCAAGCGTATCAAACTGCTGGAAGCGTTCGTTCAGTCTGGTAACAAGCCAGAGTGGATGATCCTGACCGTTCTGCCGGTTCTGCCGCCAGATCTGCGTCCGCTGGTTCCGCTGGATGGTGGTCGTTTCGCTACGTCCGATCTGAACGATCTGTATCGTCGCGTGATCAACCGTAACAACCGTCTGAAACGTCTGCTGGATCTGGCTGCGCCGGACATTATCGTACGCAACGAAAAACGTATGCTGCAGGAAGCGGTAGATGCCCTGCTGGATAACGGTCGTCGCGGTCGTGCGATCACCGGTTCTAACAAACGTCCTCTGAAATCTTTGGCCGACATGATCAAAGGTAAACAGGGTCGTTTCCGTCAGAACCTGCTCGGTAAGCGTGTTGACTACTCCGGTCGTTCTGTAATCACCGTAGGTCCATACCTGCGTCTGCATCAGTGCGGTCTGCCGAAGAAAATGGCACTGGAGCTGTTCAAACCATTCATCTACGGCAAACTGGAGTTGCGAGGACTCGCCACCACCATCAAAGCCGCTAAGAAAATGGTTGAGCGTGAAGAAGCTGTCGTTTGGGATATCCTGGACGAAGTGATCCGCGAACACCCGGTACTGCTGAACCGTGCACCAACTCTGCACCGTCTGGGTATTCAGGCATTTGAGCCAGTCCTGATCGAAGGTAAAGCTATTCAGCTGCATCCACTGGTTTGTGCGGCGTATAACGCCGACTTCGATGGTGACCAGATGGCTGTTCACGTACCGCTGACGCTGGAAGCCCAGCTCGAAGCGCGTGCGCTGATGATGTCTACCAACAACATCCTGTCTCCAGCGAACGGTGAACCAATCATCGTTCCTTCTCAGGACGTTGTATTGGGTCTGTACTACATGACCCGTGACTGTGTTAACGCTAAAGGCGAAGGCATGGTGCTGACTGGCCCGAAAGAAGCTGAGCGTATTTATCGCGCTGGCCTGGCCTCTCTGCATGCGCGCGTTAAAGTGCGTATCACTGAATACGAAAAAGATGCTAACGGCGAATTCGTGGCGAAAACCAGCCTGAAAGACACGACTATCGGCCGTGCCATTCTGTGGATGATCGTACCGAAAGGTCTGCCTTTCTCCATCGTCAACCAGGCGCTGGGTAAGAAAGCGATCTCCAAAATGCTGAACACCTGTTACCGCATTCTGGGTCTGAAGCCGACCGTTATCTTCGCTGACCAGACAATGTACACCGGCTTTGCTTATGCAGCGCGTTCAGGTGCATCTGTTGGTATTGATGACATGGTCATCCCAGAGAAGAAACACGAGATCATCTCTGAAGCAGAAGCTGAAGTTGCGGAAATCCAGGAGCAGTTCCAGTCTGGTCTGGTAACCGCGGGCGAACGCTACAACAAAGTTATCGATATCTGGGCTGCGGCGAACGATCGTGTATCCAAAGCGATGATGGATAACCTGCAAACCGAAACCGTGATTAACCGTGACGGCGTAGAAGAGCAGCAGGTTTCCTTCAACAGCATTTACATGATGGCCGACTCCGGTGCGCGTGGTTCTGCAGCACAGATTCGTCAGCTGGCAGGTATGCGTGGTCTGATGGCGAAGCCAGATGGCTCCATCATCGAAACGCCAATCACCGCGAACTTCCGTGAAGGTCTGAACGTACTCCAGTACTTCATCTCCACGCACGGTGCGCGTAAAGGTCTGGCGGATACCGCACTGAAAACAGCGAACTCCGGTTATCTGACGCGTCGTCTGGTTGACGTTGCGCAGGATCTGGTGGTGACCGAAGACGATTGTGGCACCCTTGAAGGTATCACCATGACTCCGGTTATCGAGGGTGGTGATGTTAAAGAGCCACTGCGCGATCGCGTACTGGGTCGTGTTACCGCGGAAGACATTCTGAAGCCGGGTACCGCAGACATTCTGGTTCCACGCAACACGCTGCTGCACGAACAGTGGTGTGACCTGCTGGAAGCGAACTCTGTTGACTCCGTGAAAGTGCGTTCCGTTGTATCCTGTGACACCGACTTTGGTGTATGTGCGCACTGCTACGGTCGTGACCTGGCACGTGGCCACATCATCAACAAAGGTGAAGCCATCGGCGTTATCGCGGCACAGTCCATCGGTGAGCCGGGTACACAGCTGACGATGCGTACGTTCCACATCGGTGGTGCGGCATCTCGTGCGGCTGCTGAATCCAGCATCCAGGTGAAAAACAAAGGTAGCATCAAGCTCAGCAACGCGAAATCGGTTGTGAACTCCAGCGGTAAACTGGTTATCACTTCTCGTAACACCGAACTGAAGCTGATCGACGAATTCGGTCGTACCAAAGAGAGCTATAAAGTGCCTTACGGTGCTGTTATGGCGAAAGGTGATGGCGAGCAGGTTGCCGGCGGTGAAACCGTTGCAAACTGGGATCCACACACCATGCCAGTTATCACCGAAGTGAGTGGTTTCATCCGCTTCACTGACATGATCGACGGCCAGACCATTACTCGTCAGACTGACGAGCTGACCGGTCTGTCTTCTCTGGTAGTTCTGGATTCTGCTGAACGTACTACCGGCGGTAAAGATCTGCGTCCTGCACTGAAAATCGTTGATGCTCAGGGTAACGACGTTCTGATCCCAGGTACCGATATGCCTGCGCAGTACTTCCTGCCTGGTAAAGCGATTGTACAGCTGGAAGATGGCGTACAGATCAGCTCTGGTGACACCCTGGCGCGTATTCCTCAGGAATCCGGCGGTACCAAGGACATCACCGGTGGTCTGCCACGCGTTGCGGATCTGTTCGAAGCACGTCGTCCGAAAGAGCCGGCAATCCTGGCTGAAATCAGCGGTATCATCTCCTTCGGTAAAGAGACCAAAGGTAAACGCCGTCTGGTTATCACCCCGGTAGATGGCAGCGAGCCGTACGAAGAGATGATTCCTAAGTGGCGTCAGCTCAACGTGTTCGAAGGTGAACGCGTAGAACGTGGTGACGTGGTTTCCGACGGTCCAGAAGCGCCGCACGACATCCTGCGTCTGCGTGGTGTGCATGCTGTTACGCGTTACATTGTTAACGAAGTACAGGACGTATACCGTCTGCAGGGCGTTAAGATTAACGATAAACACATCGAAGTTATCGTTCGTCAGATGCTGCGTAAAGCGACCATCGAGAACGCGGGCAGCTCCGAGTTCCTGGAAGGCGAGCAGGTTGAGTACTCACGCGTCAAGATCGCTAACCGCGAACTGGAAGCGAACGGCAAAATCGGTGCGACCTTCTCGCGCGATCTGCTGGGTATCACCAAAGCGTCTCTGGCAACCGAGTCCTTCATCTCTGCAGCATCGTTCCAGGAAACCACTCGTGTCCTGACCGAAGCCGCTGTTGCAGGTAAACGTGATGAACTGCGCGGTCTGAAAGAGAACGTTATCGTGGGTCGTCTGATCCCGGCGGGTACCGGTTATGCGTACCATCAGGATCGTATGCGTCGTCGTGCTGCAGGCGAACTGCCAGCTGCACCGCAGGTGACTGCTGAAGATGCATCCGCGAGCCTGGCAGAGCTGCTGAACGCAGGTCTGGGCGGTTCCGACAACGAGTAATCGTTGATGCCGTAAATAAAAAACCCGCCTCGGCGGGTTTTTTTACAGCTGTAGCTTTTAATTTAGCAACGGGATGCGTCGATAAAGCTCAATCATATCGCCCGCCAGATCCTGGATGACCATCGCGTTCATCAGGTGATCCTGAGAATGGACGGTAATCAGGTTAACCGGAAGCTTCCCGGTGCCTTCATCAAGACCAATAAGCTGTGTCTGGATGGTGTGCGCATGCTTCACATACTCGCGCGACTCTTCCATCGCCTTTTCGGCCCCGTCAAAGTCACCTTTACGCGCCATCTGTAATGCCGTCAGGGCAGCACTGCGCGCCGCACCCGCGTTGACCAGCAGTTCCATGATTGTCGTTTCTAAGTCTTCCATTATGACTCCAGCAGTTTGAGCGCTTTTTCCAGTACGGCATCACCTTTCATCATGCCGTAATCCATCATGTCGATCACCGCGACCTTTTTACCCAGCGGCTCGGCCTGGGCCTGAAGTTTCGCCTGCTCGTATTTAACCTGTGGCCCCAGTAATACGATGTCGGCCGTCGCGATGTTGTCTTTAAATTCCGCGACCGGAACGGCTTTAATGGTGACTTCAACCCCTTTTTTCTGCGCGGCGTCTTTCATACGTTGAACCAGCATGCTCGTTGACATTCCCGCTGCACAGCATAAAACGATGTTCTTCATAATCAGCCTCGATCTACATGTGTTTATTGATAATTATCCCGTGCAGACTGCTTCAACAACCGCTTTACCGTGATTGTGTGTCAGGCATCACAAAGAAATCGGCATTTTTCTGAAACCGGTTACAATTTTGCGCAGGGCAGCGAAAATCAGCCGACAGACGTTCGAATAATGCGGTTTTTTCCCTGTTGTTTCGCGCTGTAGAGGGCGTTATCTACGCTCCCCACCAGCTCCTCCAGCGGTTCGAAATGCCATTCTCCCAGACCGGCACTGAACGTTACCCGCAGGTTTTCTTCCCGCCAGACGCGTTTTTCAACGGCGGTTCGCCACGCGTCCAGTAACGAGAATGCGCTAGCGATCTGGTCAGCCTGGAAAATCACTGCGAACTCTTCTCCACCGTAGCGGTAAACCGAGACGTTATGCGGCTGCATTATCTGGATCCCTTCACGCGCCACGTTACGCAGGACGATATCACCGCTCAGGTGACCCCAGGTGTCGTTAATCGATTTGAAGTTATCGATGTCAATCAGCGCCAGGGCGAAAGGCTGGTGTGCACTGAGTAGCTCATCTACATCGCTATCAAATGCCCGGCGGTTTTTGCAGCCGGTGAGTGCATCATGGGTGGCCTGGCGCACATAGGCCATCTCACGCGCTTTGTTGGACTGGATAGTATGGCTAAGCATCGCTTCCAGACGCGGAGCCTGGTTGACGTCGCCGGTTTTGATGGCGTTGATAATCGTCATCAGCACGGTACGCGACTCATGGCGCAGGTACAGACCGAAGAGGATGATAATGATGGCCGCCAGCGCAAAACCCCAGCCCACGATAGTGGTCTCATGGCGGGTAATGTCGGTGAGCGTTGCGCCCGAAACCCGGTAGATGACAAACCAGTCCGGGTTGGTGAAGGAGTAGTAGTAATACCAGGCTTTGGTTTTCTTATCATACAGATGGCCTTCGCCGCTGGTCATTTTGTCCATCAGCGCTTCGCTCACGTACTGCTTGAAGAGCGCGCCCGGATCAGGGTGAAGCACCACGGCACCGTCGCGTTCGACAACAAAGAATTCCCCTTGTACAGGCGCTACCATCTGACGAAGGGTAAACCCCATGGAGGTCAAATCGAGATGAAATGCTATCGTACCCTTGAGTCGTCCTTCCGGCGAAATCAACGGCTTATAAAGAGTGACCGTGGGATGCCCGGTAAAATAGTCCATGTAGGGGCGGGTATAGTGGCTGAAGATGCTGGCTTCCGCCTGGGCGATGAACCATGGACGCGTCCGGGGATCGAAGGTTTTGCTCTTTTCCGTGGGAAGTACCTCCGGCGCGCGCAGATAACGGCCCTGGGTGTCTGTCAGAGAAATGGAAGAGACGGTCGGCATCAGGTTCTGTAGATGCATCAACATCTGTAAACCCTGCGACGGATTGACGTTCAGCATCTCGTTCAGCGTGTCGTTGCGTGCAAAATAGAGCGCCGAACGCCCAAGGATATAGTCGTTTTCACGCAGGATAGATTCGGTGTAGTTCACCGCCAGGTTGTGGGTGAAGTTACCATTAATCTTATGATAATCCTCAAGAAAATCTTTTTGTTGTGAAAGGGTAACCACGACCGCGATCAGCGCAAAACTGCACAGGATCCCCGCAAAGCTGAGCATAATGGGTCGGGTAAAAGAGAGCTTTCTGCTGTGAAGTGCCATGAGTTGTACATCAATCCTGATGGTGAGTTTTTCGTCTGCCGATATCCTCTCAGCATAGTCGCTGTCCTGCGGTTAGCTGTGAATTATACGGAACACAGTTTCATATGAGATGATTTATCTTAAGAACCATTAAGAAAATACTCATTCATCTGGCGGGCGGCGTGTGCAATGAATCAGAGGCAGGGCGAAACGAGGAAGAAGCTTTTCGCCCTGGTCAGCTTCCGTTGCTGACGGCATGACAATAAAAAACCGGACGATAGATGACAATCGTCCGGTTGTGACTCTCCAGAGCGCCTCGACAATTTTTTACCGGCTTGCAGCGCGTTTCAACGCATTTGCGAGGCTCTTCCCAGCCAACTATCCCAGTCTTTCCAGACTGGTTGTAACCCCTGCGCGGTCAGGGCGGCGGCAACTGCTTCTGGCCGTCGACCATCATGTGGCGCAAATTGTTCCAGCTCCGGATGGTCGTCGGCGTAGCCCCCTGGCTGCGTTTTGGAGAACGCACTGACGTTGTTAATCGCAAGCGGGATCACGCGGTCACGAAACGCAGGAGATTCACGCGTCGAGAGTGATAATTCAACCTCCGGGGCAAGCAGGCGAAACGCACAGATGGCCTGGACCAGCTGACGTTCGTCCATTACCGAGGCGGGTTCAACACCTCCCGTGCATGGCCGCAAGCGTGGGAAAGAGATGGAGTAACGGCTTTGCCAGTAGTGCTGCTGCAGCCATAGCAGGTGTTCCGCTACCATGTAGCAATCCACTCGCCAGCTATCTGACAGCCCAATCAGCGCGCCCAGACCGATTTTGTCGATCCCGGCCCGGCCCAGCCTGTCCGGGGTCTCCAGCCGGAAGAAGAAATCCTGTTTCTTTCCCTTCAGGTGATGCCGGGCATACGTCGCCTCGTGGTAGGTTTCCTGATACACCATCACTCCGTCCAGCCCGAGGGTTTTAAGCTCCGCGTATTCCTCCTGCGACAGGGGCTGAACCTCCATCTGTAGCGACGCGAACTGACGGCGAATGGCCGGAAGGTGCTGTCGAAAATAGTCCATCCCGACTTTGCTCTGGTGTTCACCCGTGACCAGCAGGAGATGCTCAAAACCCATTTCACGGATGGCGGCACACTCACGGGCGATTTCGCTCTCATCGAGTGTTTTCCGCTTGATGCGGTTGCTCATGGAGAAGCCGCAGTAGGTGCAGTCATTCGCGCACAGGTTAGAGAGGTAGAGCGGTACGTAAAAGCTCACCGTGTTGCCAAAACGCTGGCGGGTGAGCCTCTGAGCGCGCTGGGCCATCGGCTCAAGAAAGGTGCTCGCCGCCGGAGAGAGCAGGGCCATCATATCGTCGCGGGACAGGTGACGGGCTTGTAAGGCGCGCTCCACGTCAGCCTGCGTTTTACTGTTGATACGCAGGGCAATATCGTCCCAGTTAAGCTGCCGCCAGCGGTCGGTAAAGGTGGTCATGAGAGTGCCTCCAGAAAGCCGGTCAACGGGCTGGTGGCCTGTGCCTGAAAACTGCGCGTTCCCGGGCCAGACTCTCGTGCCAGCAAGCCAGCCTCCACGGCCATGCGGAACGCACGGGCCATCCTGATGGGGTCGTCGGCGACCGCAATGGCTGTGTTCACCAGCACGGCACTTGCTCCCATCTCCAGCGCCTGGGCGGCATGGCTGGGCACGCCAATGCCTGCATCCACCACCACCGGCACGGTGGCTTGCTCAATGATGATCTCCAGCATGGCGCGGGTCTCCAGGCCCTGATTAGAACCAATTGGAGCGCCCAGCGGCATGACGGCAGCGCAGCCGACCTCTTCCAGCCGTTTACACAGCACGGGATCGGCCCCGCAGTAGGGCAGAACGGTAAAGCCTTGCTGCACCAGCTTTTCGGCCGCTTTTAACGTTTCGATGGGGTCGGGCAACAGCCAGCGCGCATCCGGATGTATTTCCAGTTTCAGCCAGTGGGTACCCAGCGCTTCACGAGCCAGCTGAGCCGCAAAAATCGCTTCTTCAGCCGTTTTCGCACCGGAGGTATTGGGCAGCAGGGTAACGCCAGTATCCAGCAACGGTGCCAGAATGGCGTCGCTGTGATGGCGCAGATCGACGCGCTTGAGCGCCAGCGTCACCAGCTGGCTGCCGCTTTCACGGATGGCATCCACCATCAGCTGCGGCGAGGCGAATTTTCCGGTCCCGGTAAACAGATGTGAATCAAAGACTTTATCAGCAATACGTAACATCTCAGCCCCCGGCGATAACCTGAAACAGCAGGATCTGGTCGCCTTCGCTCACCTGCTGATGTTCCCACTGCTCACGCGGCAGGATCTGTTGATTAAGCGCCAGCGCCGTTCCCGGCTTGAGCTGGCGCAGCTTCTCGAGCAGCGCGGCAACGGTGAGACCGTCATCGCATTTCATCGGCTCATCATTAAACAGAATGCGCATTGAGGCCTCCGCACACCGGACAGTGGCTGGCGCGGTGCAGTGCCAGATGACGCCAGCCGCTGGAGCGGGCATCAAACAGCCGCAGCGTATTGCGCTCTGTTTCCATACCGCTGAGCAATTTGATGGCTTCCAGCGCCTGCAGGGTCCCCATCACGCCCACCACCGGGCCCAGTATGCCCGCGGTGCGGCAGTTGCGCTCCGGCTCAGCATCATCAGGCCACAGGCAACGATAACAGCCCTGCGCCCAGGGCGGGGTCAGCACCATCATCTGCCCGCCGAAACCGACCGCACTGGCGGTGATAAGCGGCGTATTCTGTGCCACGCAGGCGGCGTTAATGGCCTGGCGGGTCGCCATATTGTCGGTGCAGTCCAGCACCGCATCCGCAAGGGCGACTTCGCGCTGCAGAGTGTCGCCGTGGAGTCGCTCCTGGTGCGCGATGAGCGTGATGTCCGGGTTTAACTGCTTCAGCCTTTTGCGGGTGATTTGCGCTTTGGGCTGGTTAACATCCTCCGTGGTGAAGAGGATTTGTCGCTGCAGGTTACTGATATGTACCTCGTCGTCATCGGCCAGAACCAGCGTGCCCACGCCCGCGCCTGCCAGATAGAGCGCGGCAGGAGCGCCTAATCCGCCCAGACCAACAATCAGGACCCGGCTGGCGAGCAGCTTTTGCTGCCCGTCAATGGCGATATCCTCCAGCAGGATCTGGCGGCTGTAGCGCATAAAATCACGATCATTCATCGCCTGCTCCTGCCAGCTTTAACAGCTGTGCGGTGGCGGCCTGCCAGTCTGCCGCCTGGGTAATGGCGCTGACGACAGCGATACTGCCGACACCGGTATCCAGCACGGCAGGAGCGCGTTCCAGGCTGATCCCACCGATCGCGACGGTAGGGTAATCGGCAAGGCGTTTAACGTGCGCCGCCAGCTGCGTCAGCCCCTGTGGGGCAGAGGGCATCTGTTTGGTCTGCGTCGGAAAAACATGGCCAAGTGCGATATACGAAGGGCGAGCCGCCAGCGCCACGTCGATCTCCATGTCGTCGTGTGTTGACACCCCCAGTCTTAATCCAGCGTCCCGGATAGTGCTCAGGTCCGTTGTTTCCAGATCCTCCTGACCCAGATGCACACCGTACGCCTGGTGCTTAACGGCCAGTCGCCAGTAGTCGTTGATAAACAGGCGCGCGTCGTAGCGACGCCCCAGTGCGATGGCGGCGACCACATCGGCCTCCACCTCGTCATCACGTTTATCCTTAATGCGCAGCTGGATTGTGCGAACGCCGCACGCCAGCAGGCGTTCGATCCACGCCACGCTGTCCACCACAGGATAGAGCCCTAAACGGAAGGGAACGGAAGGGAAATCAGGCTGATACATTACGCCTCCTCTTTTTTGAGGTAGATTTCGCCGCCCTTCGCGCGGAAGGTTTCTGACATATCCGCCATACCCACTTCAATGGTTTGCGCGGCGGCGTAGTCACGGACTTCCTGGCTGATTTTCATCGAGCAGAATTTTGGCCCGCACATGGAGCAGAAATGCGCCACTTTGCCCGACTCCTGTGGCAGAGTTTCATCGTGATACGCGCGGGCAGTGAAAGGATCGAGCGCCAGGTTGAACTGGTCTTCCCAGCGGAATTCAAAGCGCGCCTTCGACATGGCGTTGTCGCGGATTTGCGCGCCAGGGTGGCCTTTGGCCAGGTCCGCGGCGTGGGCGGCAATTTTGTAGGTGATCAGCCCCTGCTTCACATCCTCTTTGTTGGGCAGGCCGAGGTGCTCTTTCGGCGTCACATAGCAGAGCATGGCGCAGCCGAACCAGCCAATCATTGCCGCACCAATCCCGGAGGTGAAGTGGTCATAGCCCGGAGCGATATCCGTGGTCAACGGCCCCAGGGTATAGAATGGCGCTTCGTGGCAGTGCTCCAGCTCTTCGGTCATGTTGCGGCGGATCATCTGCATTGGCACGTGTCCCGGGCCTTCAATCATCACCTGCACGTCATACTCCCAGGCGATTTTGGTCAGCTCACCCAGGGTATGCAGTTCGGCAAACTGCGCTTCGTCGTTGGCATCACGAATGGAGCCCGGACGCAGGCCGTCGCCCAGCGACAGGGAGACATCGTACGCGGCACAGATTTCACAGATCTCGCGGAAGTGTTCGTAGAGGAAGTTTTCCTTATGGTGTGACAGGCACCATTTGGCCATGATAGAGCCGCCGCGCGAGACAATACCGGTCAGACGCTTCGCCGTCATCGGCACGTAGCGCAGCAGCACGCCCGCATGAATGGTGAAGTAGTCGACTCCCTGTTCAGCCTGCTCCAGCAGCGTGTCGCGGAAGGCTTCCCAGGTGAGGTCTTCGGCAATACCGTTTACCTTCTCCAGTGCCTGATAAACGGGCACCGTTCCGATAGGCACCGGGCTATTGCGCAGGATCCACTCGCGGGTTTCGTGGATGTAACGCCCGGTGGAGAGATCCATCACCGTGTCCGCGCCCCAGCGTGTCGACCAGACCAGTTTTTCCACCTCTTCTTCGATGGAGGAGGTCACGGCCGAGTTGCCGATATTGGCGTTGACCTTCACCAGGAAGTTGCGGCCAATGATCATTGGTTCAGATTCCGGGTGATTGATGTTGGCAGGGATAATCGCACGGCCAGCGGCCACTTCATCACGCACAAACTCCGGCGTGATGTTTTCCGGCAGGCGTGCCCCGAAGCCTTCTCCCGGATGCTGGTGGCGTAACACCTCGCTGCGGATACGCTCGCGACCCATGTTTTCACGAATGGCGATAAACTCCATCTCCGGCGTGACGATGCCCTGGCGGGCATAGTGCAGCTGGGTAACGCATTTACCTGCTTTCGCGCGTTTCGGCGTCAGCAACCCGGTGAAGCGCAGCTCATCAAGACCATCGTCGGCCAGACGCGCTTTGGTGTACGCCGAGCTGCGGTCAGAGAGCTCTTCGCAGTCGTTACGCGCGTCAATCCACGGCTGGCGCAATTTCGCCAGACCCTGCTGAACGTTAATGGCAACCGCAGGATCGCCGTACGGACCGGAGGTGTCATACACCGGAACGGCTTCGTTATCTTCATACTGCGCGTGTGCTTTGCTGCCACCGATAAGGGTCGGGCTAAGCTGGATTTCACGCATTGGCACGCGGATATCCGCCTGTGAACCGGTGATGTAAATACGTTTTGAGTTCGGGAAAGCGGTGCCTTCCAGAGTGTCGATGAAGTGTTGGGCTTGTTCGCGCTGTTCGCGGCGGGTCAGTTTTGTTGTAGACATAGCTCATTCCAAAAGTGAAGGACATGGCTTGTCAGACGACGGATGAAGCAAGAGAGGATCGCCCTGGGGCGATACAACAGCAGTGTGACTCTTGTTCCCTTCGCAGGTATTAGCCTGATCAGGTTCCGCGGATCCCGAATTAACGGTCTCAGCCCGTGCTTGCACACTGGGCACTCCGACAAGAAAAATCCCCCTCCGCAGAGGGGCGAATGGTTGTAAATTACTCGTTAACGATTAAGAACTCAAGCAGGTCGCGCGACGTTATCTTCGTGGCTCACATCCAGGCCGTGATCCAGGGCGAGGGCGATCAGCTTATCTTCCAGCGTGAATCGCTCTTCCAGCGCTTCGCCGAGGTCGGAAAGCGCCTGCTGAAACTCAAGATAGTTATCGTGATCGATAGCGTTCTCAAGCGTGGAATCGTAGTAATCCATGATCTGCTGGGTGTTAGCTTCCAGCAGCGGATAGAGTTTGCTGGCTGCTAAATACGGTGTAGTCCCTTCCATTTCGCGGATAATGCGTTCATAAATATTGAAATGGCCGTCGGACAGATAGTCGACCAGGCTCTGACAAAAATCATCCAGCGCTTTTTCATTCAACCGCATAAACGATTCTTTGCCAGGCTTAATACCGACCAGATTGTAATAAGCCACGAGTAGATGCTTGCGCACATGTAGCCAGCGATCCACCAGTTTGTTACTTCCTCTAACGCGCTCAGTCAGGCTCTCTAGCTGGTTTAACATGGTTGACTCCGCAAGGTTGAGAATTGAATCTGCTTATCCAAAATGTAACCACAATGCTAACAACATGTCAGTGAAGCGAAGGTAGTGCAATAGATATGGATCGTATTATTGAAAAATCAGATCTGGGTTGGTGGATCGTCAGTCACGAACAAAAATTATGGTTGCCTGCCGGGGAAATACCCTATGGCGCAGCAGAAAAATTCGATCTTGTCGGCCTGCCCGCGCTGAAGATCGGGGAATGGCAGGGTGAACCCGTGTGGTTGATCCAACAGCCACGCCGCAATGACATGGGATCGGTTCGTCAGGTGCTGGATCAGGATGTGGGCTTGTTCCAGCTGGCGGGCCGGGGCGTGCAGCTGGCTGAGTTTTACCGTTCGCATAAGTACTGCGGCTACTGTGGTCACACCATGCACCCCAGTAAAACCGAGTGGGCGATGCTCTGCAGCCACTGCCGTGAGCGCTACTACCCGCAAATTGCGCCGTGCATTATCGTCGCTATCCGTCGTGACGATTCCATCCTGCTGGCGCAGCATACCCGCCACCGCAACGGCATTCATACCGTGCTGGCTGGGTTCGTCGAGGTGGGCGAAACGCTGGAACAGGCGGTGGCGCGTGAAGTGATGGAAGAGAGTGGGATTAAGGTTAAAAACCTGCGCTATGTTACCTCCCAGCCGTGGCCGTTCCCGCAGTCGCTGATGACGGCCTTTATGGCCGATTATGACAGCGGCGAGATTGTCATCGACCAGAAAGAGTTGCTGGAGGCGAACTGGTATCGTTATGACGATTTGCCGCTGCTGCCACCACCAGGCACCGTCGCCCGTCGGCTGATAGAAGATACCGTAGCAATGTGTCGGGCTGATGCTGAGTGACATGTTACACTGAGGCCATGACGCTTAAGGAACTGCAAAAATGACCGAACTGAAAAACGATCGTTATCTGCGTGCGCTGCTGCGCCAGCCCGTTGATGTCACCCCGGTGTGGATGATGCGCCAGGCGGGACGCTATTTGCCAGAGTACAAAGCCACGCGTGCGCAGGCGGGCGATTTTATGTCGCTGTGCAAAAATGCCGAGCTGGCGTGTGAAGTTACGCTCCAGCCGCTGCGCCGCTTCCCGCTGGATGCCGCCATTCTCTTTTCGGACATTCTGACCATTCCGGATGCGATGGGCCTTGGGCTCTATTTCGAAACCGGCGAAGGCCCGCGTTTCACTTCCCCAATCAAAAGCAAAGCGGACGTTGATAAGCTGCCCGTTCCCGATCCTGAACAGGAGCTGGGCTATGTGATGAATGCCGTGCGCACCATTCGTCGTGAACTGAAAGGCGAAGTCCCGCTGATTGGCTTCTCCGGCAGTCCGTGGACGCTGGCGACTTATATGGTTGAAGGCGGCAGCAGTAAAGCCTTTACCGTAATCAAAAAGATGATGTATGCCGAGCCGCTGGCCCTGCATGCGCTACTCGATAAGCTGGCGAAAAGCGTCACCCTCTATCTGAACGCGCAGATCAAAGCGGGTGCGCAGTCGGTGATGATTTTCGATACCTGGGGCGGCGTGCTGACCGGGCGCGATTATCAGCAATTTTCGCTCTACTACATGCACAAAATCGTTGATGGCCTGCTGCGTGAAAATGAAGGCCGCCGTGTGCCGGTCACGCTGTTCACCAAAGGCGGCGGTCAGTGGCTGGAAGCCATGGCGGCGACCGGCTGCGATGCGCTGGGTCTCGACTGGACCACCGATATCGCCGACGCGCGCCGTCGCGTGGGTGACAAAGTGGCGCTGCAGGGCAATATGGATCCGTCCATGCTCTACGCGCAGCCTGCCCGTATTGAAGAAGAGGTGGCGTCTATTCTGGCTGGCTTTGGCCAGGGGGAAGGGCACGTGTTTAACCTCGGGCACGGTATCCATCAGGACGTTCCGCCAGAGCACGCTGGCGCGTTTGTGGAGGCGGTGCACCGACTTTCTGCGCAATATCACAAATAAGGAGTGGTTATGGATCTCGCGTCATTACGCGCTCAACAGATAGAACTGGCTTCATCCGTGGTCCGCGAGGATCGTCTGGATAAGGATCCCCCGCAGTATATAGGCGGTGCGGATGTCGGGTTTGAGCAGGGCGGTGAAGTGACGCGGGCGGCGATGGTGCTGCTGAAGTATCCCTCACTTGAGCTGGTGGAGTACAAAGTGGCGCGTATCGCCACCACCATGCCGTACATACCGGGCTTTCTCTCCTTCCGTGAATACCCCGCGCTGCTCGCAGCGTGGGAGCAACTCTCACAAAAACCCGATCTGCTGTTTGTTGATGGACACGGTATCTCTCATCCGCGTCGTTTAGGCGTTGCCAGCCACTTTGGTCTGCTGGTGGATGTACCCACCATCGGTGTGGCCAAAAAACGCCTGTGCGGTGCATTTGAGCCGCTCTCCGCCGAGCCGGGCGCGCTGGCGCCGCTTATTGATAAGGGTGAGCAGCTGGCATGGGTCTGGCGCAGTAAAGCGCGCTGTAACCCGCTGTTTATCGCAACCGGGCACCGTGTGAGCATGGACAGCGCCCTGGCCTGGGTGCAGCGTTGTATGAAGGGTTACCGGTTACCTGAGCCCACGCGTTGGGCAGATGCGGTGGCCTCTGCTCGTCCGGCTTTTGTTCGTTGGCAGGAAATTCAGTGATGAATCAGGTAAACTGCGGCTAATTTTCGATTCGAGATCTCATCATGCTACAAAACCCGATTCACCTGCGCCTTGAGAAGCTGGAAAGCTGGCAGCACGTCACCTTTATGGCTTGCCTGTGCGAGCGCATGTATCCGAACTACGCCGCGTTCTGCAAGCAGACGGAGTTTGGTGATGGCCATATTTATCGCCGGATCCTCGACCTCATCTGGGAAACGCTGACGGTCAAAGACGCAAAGGTGAACTTCGACTCTCAGCTGGAAAAGCTCGAAGAGGCTATTCCGGTGGCGGATGATTTTGATCTGTACGGTGTCTATCCGGCAATTGATGCCTGCGTAGCGTTAAGCGAACTGATTCACTCTCGTCTGAGCGGTGAAACGCTGGAGCACGCTATTGAAGTCAGTAAGGCATCCATTACGACCGTAGCGATGCTGGAAATGACCCAGGCAGGCCGTGAAATGACCGACGAAGAGCTGCGGGTTAACCCTGCGGTTGAACAGGAATGGGATATTCAGTGGGAGATTTTCCGCCTGCTGGCAGAGTGTGAAGAACGCGATATTGAGCTGATAAAAGGGCTGCGTGCGGACTTGCGTGAGGCCGGCGAGAGTAATATTGGTATAATTTTTAACCAATGAGACAACAAAACGTGATTTAACGCCTGTTTTGTCGCACCTCGACTCTTCCCTTCTGCCCCCCGTCTGGTCTACATTTGGGGGGCGAAAAAAAGTGGCTATCGGTGCGTGTATGCAGGAGAGTGCTATTTTGGCATTTTCGTCGCACTCGATGCTTAGCAAGCGATAAACACATTGAAAGGATAACTTATGAACAAGACTCAACTGATTGATGTAATTGCGGACAAGGCTGATCTGTCTAAAGTGCAGGCTAAAGCTGCTCTGGAATCTACCCTGGCTGCTATTACTGAGTCTCTGAAAGAAGGCGATGCTGTACAACTGGTTGGTTTCGGTACCTTCAAAGTGAACCACCGCGCTGAGCGTACTGGCCGCAACCCGCAGACCGGTAAAGAAATCAAAATCGCCGCAGCTAACGTGCCGGCATTTGTTTCTGGTAAAGCACTGAAAGACGCAGTTAAGTAAGACGCGTGGCAGTGAACAGTTTTAACGAAGGGGCGGCAACGCCCCTTTTGTCATTCTGGCGTGGCGCGCTCGCGCTGGCGGGCGTGTTACTGCTTTCCGCCTGTAGCCATGACACCTCTTTACCACCGTTTACCGCCAGCGGTTACGCTGACAACCAGGGAGCGGTGAGGATCTGGCGTAAAGATTCTGGCGGTGAAGTGCATCTGCTTTCCGCTTTTAGCCCGTGGCATAACGGCAATACATCGACCGCAGAGTATCGCTGGCAGGGAGACGACCTGTCATTCATCGAACTCAATATCTACGGCAAAACCCCCGAACATGTAAAAGTGCGGTTTGATGACCACGGCGAGCTGAGCTTTATGCAGCGTGAAGTCAACGGTCAAAAACAGCAACTCTCCAGCGATCAGGTTGCTCTCTATCGTTATCGTGCCGGACAAATCCGTCAGACCAGCGATGCGCTGCGTCAGGGACGCGTGGTGCTGCGCCAGGGGCGCTGGCATACCGATGGTACGGTCACTACCTGCGAAGGGCAGACAGTCAAACCTGATCTTGAATCCTGGGCAACCGAACATATTCAGCGCCGTCAGCGTCATTCATCGATGGAAGTGAGTGTGGCGTGGCTTGAAGCGCCTGAAGGCTCTCAGCTGTTGCTGGTGGCGAACGAAGATTTCTGCACCTGGCAGCCGACAGAAAAGAGTTTTTGACGTAAATCCCCTCTCCCTTGAGGGAGAGGGTTAGAATGAGGGGGGATTACTCCCCTTGCTCACGTGCAATCGCACGATAGCCGATATCCTGACGGCTAAAGCTACCGTTCCAGTGGATATCCGCCATCAGGGCATAAGCGCGCTTCTGCGCTTCGGCAACGGTATGACCCAGCGCGGTGGCACACAGCACGCGACCACCATTGGTCAGTACGCGATCGTCGTCAGCCAGTTTCGTTCCGGCGTGGAACACCTTGGCACCTTCGGTTTCTTCCAGCGGCAGGCCATGGATCTCATCTCCGGTGTTGTAGTGGCCAGGATAACCGCCCGCAGCAATCACCACGCCCAGAGACGCGCGTTCGTCCCACTCTGAGGTTTTCTCATCCAGCTTGCCGTCGCATGCGGCCAGGCACAGTTCCACCAGGTCAGATTTCATGCGCAGCATGATGGGCTGAGTTTCTGGATCGCCGAAGCGGCAGTTAAATTCGATCACCTTCGGATTGCCCTGCTTGTCAATCATCAGGCCCGCATAGAGGAAACCGGTGTAAGTGTTACCCTCGGCAGCCATTCCTTTTACGGTTGGCCAGATGATACGGTCCATGGTGCGCTGATGCACTTCATCCGTCACCACAGGGGCAGGGGAGTAAGCGCCCATACCGCCGGTATTCGGCCCGGTATCCGCATTGCCCACGCGCTTATGGTCCTGGCTGGTGGCCATCGGCAGAACGTGTTCGCCATCCACCATCACGATAAAGCTCGCCTCTTCGCCATCAAGGAACTCTTCAATCACGATGCGGTGGCCCGCGTCGCCAAAGGCATTGCCTGCCAGCATATCCTGTACGGCTGCTTCGGCTTCTTCGAGCGTCATCGCGACGATAACACCTTTACCGGCAGCCAGACCGTCGGCTTTGATCACAATCGGCGCGCCTTTTTCACGTAAGTAAGCCAGCGCGGGCTCGACTTCGGTGAAGTTCTGGTATTCCGCCGTCGGGATGTTATGACGCGCAAGGAAATCCTTGGTAAAGGCTTTAGACCCTTCCAGTTGTGCAGCGCCTTCCGTCGGGCCGAAGATTTTCAGACCTGCGGTACGGAACGCGTCAACGACGCCAATCACCAGTGGCGCTTCCGGGCCGACGATGGTGAGATCGATTTTCTCGTTCTGGGCAAAGCTCAGCAGCGCGGGGATATCGGTCACGCCGATGGCGACGTTCTGCAGCGCAGGTTCCAGCGCCGTACCCGCATTACCCGGAGCCACAAAAACGGTTTCAACCAGCGGAGACTGCGCCGCTTTCCACGCCAGCGCGTGCTCGCGCCCGCCGTTACCAATCACTAATACTTTCATTTTCTGCTCCGGGAATTAATGACGGAAGTGACGCATATCGGTGAAGATCATCGCAATGCCGTGTTCGTCGGCAGCGGCAATGACTTCGTCGTCACGGATAGAACCGCCAGGCTGGATCACACAGGTGATACCCACAGCGGCGGCCGCATCAATACCGTCACGGAACGGGAAGAAGGCGTCAGACGCCATGGCAGAACCTTTTACTTCCAGGCCTTCGTCGCCTGCTTTGATACCGGCAATTTTCGCAGAGTAAACGCGGCTCATCTGGCCTGCACCTATCCCGATGGTCATGTTCTCTTTGGCATAGACAATGGCGTTGGATTTCACGAACTTCGCCACTTTCCAGCAGAACAGCGCATCACGCAGTTCCTGTTCGGTTGGCTGACGTTTGGTGACGACGCGCAGGTCAGCGGCTGTCACCATGCCCAAATCGCGATCCTGAACCAGCAGCCCACCATTTACACGTTTGAAATCAAGACCCGGCACGCGCTCTGCCCACTGGCCGCAAACCAGCACGCGCACGTTCTGTTTCGCGGCGGTGATTTTCAGCGCTTCTTCAGACGCAGATGGCGCGATGATCACTTCTACAAACTGACGAGAGATAATGGCCTGCGCGGTTTCGGCATCCAGTTCACGGTTAAACGCGATAATGCCGCCGAAGGCAGAGGTTGGGTCAGTTTTATAGGCGCGATCGTAAGCGTCCAGGATAGAGGTACTGACCGCTACGCCGCATGGGTTCGCGTGCTTCACAATAACGCAGGCAGGCTCATTGAACTCTTTCACACACTCCAGTGCGGCATCGGTATCGGCAATATTGTTATAAGAGAGCGCTTTGCCCTGAACCTGCTGGGCGGTAGCGACAGAAGCTTCTTTTACCTCTTCTTCTATATAGAAGGCTGCCTGCTGGTGGCTGTTCTCGCCATAACGCATATCCTGCTTCTTGATGAAGTTCAGGTTCAGCGTGCGTGGGAAGCGGCCGGAAGGATCTTTACTTTCGCCGTGGTAAGCCGGCACCAGGCTACCGAAGTAGTTGGCGATCATGCTGTCGTACGCGGCGGTGTGTTCGAATGCTTTAATCGCGAGGTCGAAACGGGTGTCCAGAGTCAGTGACCCTTCGTTCGCATCCATTTCATTAATAATGGCGGAGTAGTCGCTGCTCTTCACCACAATGGCCACGTCTTTATGGTTCTTGGCCGCGGAGCGCACCATCGTCGGTCCGCCGATATCAATATTCTCTACGGCGTCTTCCAGAGAGCAGCCTTCACGCGCCACGGTCTGGGCGAACGGATAAAGGTTAACGACAACCATATCAATTGGCGCGATATCATGCTGTTCCATAATGGCATCATCCTGACCGCGACGACCCAGAATGCCGCCGTGGACTTTCGGGTGCAGGGTTTTGACGCGTCCATCCATCATTTCCGGGAAACCGGTGTAATCGGACACTTCGGTTACCGGCAGACCTTTATCTGCTAACAGGCGTGCGGTACCACCTGTGGACAGCAGCTCTACACCACGTGCAGAAAGTGCCTGAGCGAATTCGACGATACCGGCTTTATCAGAAACACTGAGCAGAGCGCGGCGGACTGGACGACGTTGTTGCATGGTAAATCCCCTGGATTTCACGATTACAGAGAGCGTTAGATGAATTTTCCAGCGAAAAACTCATCTAACACACCTGACGAGGCATCCTTGTTAAGCGCGAGCATTTTAACGAAAACGTTTGCGCAACGCTCGCGAATTTTCACTTTTTCGCATCGCTGTGGATAACTCTGTGTGTAAAAAGGTATAAGGCGGGGTTTTGCTGGGGAATGCAGCAGTCAGTCATTTTTCTGTCATTTAGCGGTTGCGGCCTGCGGAGAACTCCCTATAATGCGCCTCCATCGA
>NZ_JALW01000042.1:0-69745 GCF_000710795.1 Enterobacter sp. T1-1
TTGCCCTCCCCCTAACCCTCTCCCACTGGGAGAGGGAACTTAACACACCCTCTCCCACGGGGTGAGGGGAAGCTACCCCGCCGGCTTAAACTGCGGATTCGCCAGCATAAACCCGCCATCGACGATAAACGACTGCCCGGTGGTGTAGCTGGCGTCGCTGTCGCATAACCACGCCACCAGACTGGCGATCTCTTTGGTATATCCCGGTCTTGCGAGCGGGATCGCTGGCATCGATCCTTCCTTCACTTCACTCTCGTCCATATCATTCATCGGTGTGGCAATCGCCCCCGGCGCAACGGCATTCACCAGAATGTTGTGCTGCACCAGTTCCAGCGCCATCGATTTGGTTAATCCTCCCAGCGCATGTTTTGCGGCGGTATAGGCGCTGGCTTCCGGCAGCGGCGTATGTTCATGCACCGAGGTGATATTGACGATTCGCCCTCCTTCCCCCTGCTCCACCATTTTACGTGCGGCAATCTGCGAACAGAGAAACGCACCGTCCACGTCGACGGTGAAAATGTTTCGCCACTCGTCAAACGGCATATCCAGGAAGGGCGCTTTGGTCATCGCACCCGCATTGTTAACCAGCACGTCCAGGCGACCAAAACGGGCAATTAACGTTTCAATCGCCTGCGCGCCCTGTGGCAGGGTGCTTAGATCAAGGTGGATAGCTTCAGCCCGCCGTCCCTGCGCCTCCACTTCGCGGCAGGTATCCCGCGCCCCTTGTTCATCAGAGTGCCAGGTGACGCCAATATCAAACCCACGTTCAGCCAGCATCAGGGCCGTGGTTTTACCAATCCCGGAATCCGATGCGGTAACAATCGCTACTCTGGTCATACTCACCTCCTGAAGAACGGCAAAGAGGTAAGTATAGATAATGACCCTGATTAGCCATGATGATAACCACCACCCAGCGCGGAGGTGAGCTGTAGCGTGGCGTCGATATACTCGCCCTGCAGCATCAATCCGGCGAGATGTTCCTTCAGCGCTGGAATTCTGGCTTCACTGACGCGCGAACCGGCAATAATTCCGGCGCTAAAACGTGCCTGCGCCAGCGCTACCACGCGCGCCGCATCTTTTTCTACCTGCTGCTGATGCTGATTTTTCACCGTCAGCATTTCCACTTCGCTGGCCGTGCGCGCCACCTGGTTCACGGCGTCCACCACCGCCTTGTTGTAGTTCGCCACCGACAGATTGTTCTGCGCCTGGGCAATATCCAGCTGCGCGTTCAGCCTGCCGCTGTCAAAAATGGGCAGAGTCAGCCCGGCGGTCACCCCCATTTGCTGAGCTGAAGAACGGAAAAGATCGCTCAGGTGCAGGGCATCCTGTTGTAAAAACGCCATCAGATTCACATCAGGATAAAACGCCGCTCTGGCGGCATCGACCTCGCTCATTGACGCTTCGATATACCAGTGCGCCGCCTGCAGATCCGGCCGTCGGGCCAGCAGTTCATACCCCAGCGTCGACGGTAACGACGCTTCAACTGTCGGTAAGGCATGCCGTGTGAGCGCCAGCGCGGGGATATTTGTCAACGCGTTCAGACGCGCCTCGATGGCTTTCATTTTGCCGTGAACCTCTGCGATCTGCTCTTCGGTTTTGCTGGCACTGATGTCGGTTTCGACACCTTCCACAGAGGAGGTGATCCCGTGCTGATACAGCTCGCGATCGGCACCGATGATATTGTCCTGTTGGGATTTGATCTGCGTGAGGACCTCCTCCACGGCGGCCTGAGTTTGCCAGTCCCAGTAGAGCCGCGCCACGCTGCTGGCAAGCAGTTGACGGGTCTGCTCAAGCTCCGCTTTTTGCGCATTCACCTTGCCTATCCGGGCCTCCAACCGGGCGCGATTTTTGCCCCACAAATCCAGATCCCAGCCCGCAGTCAGACCAAAGGTACCGTTGGTATACCAGGGGCCGGTGGTGCCCGCAGCCGGGTCGGTTATGGCAAAGGGCCCCATCAGCCCTTCAGCGGACATTTTCTGACGTTCGGCATCGGCCGAAAAATCAATTTGCGGACCGTCGGCCGCCAGGGCTGCTTTGGCCTGGGCTTCGGCAAGGGTAATACGCTGACGGGCAATCTGCATATCGGGCGCATCGCTTAATGCTTTGGCAATAAGCTTATCAAGCTGGGGATCGTTATACGCTTTCCACCATGCATTTTTCGGCCAGTCCTGATGAGGCAGCACCGTATTAACCGACGCCGTGAGTGACTGGGTATTAAGGGGAGTTACCGTGGCATGTTGCGGCGCACAGCCGGCCAGAATAACGGCAAAGGGAGCACTCAGAGATAAAATAAGAAAACGTTTCATTACGCCATTCACGCCAAAAAATAAAGGCGCAAAGTACGCCTGATGCCTCTCTTTTTTTTAGTAATGCGTGGCAATGCGCAAATTGTCATACATTTTTGTAATTAGAAAATTATACATGCCAAGAATAAGTCAAATTAACAAATTCATCTTAATTATAAATTGCCTGCTACACTTACTGTTGACATACATACGCAGGAGAAGGGAATGAAAATATTATTGTGGGTCATTTTAATTATATTTCTGATAGGACTGCTGGTAGTAACGGGTGTGTTCAAGATGATTTTCTGATTCATTTGCCCGGCACCGCGCCGGGCAAAGGTCAACCAGCCCATGCGTCTGGTCCAGCGCTTCACAGCGATAATTGCGGTCACACGCTTATTATTTTGCCTGGATCACCCGCGCAATATCCGCAGAAGTCTGTAATGTCCGAATTTCCTGAAATAACCCCAGCGCTTCATCGTACTCTTTGCGTAAATAGCTGAGCCACTGTTTGATACGCGCCACGTGATATAGCCCGGTGTCGCCCTGCTTTTCCAGACGGCTATATTTTTGCAACAGCGTAACAACATCAGCCCACGGCATACGCGGCTCGTTATATTTAATCACCCGGCTAAGGTTAGGCACATTCAATGCCCCGCGGCCGATCATCACCGCCTCGCAGCCGGTGGCCTTGAGACAGGCCTGCGCGCTCTGGTAATCCCAGATTTCACCGTTGGCGATCACCGGAATGCTGAGGCGTTTGCGGATCTCACCAATTGCCTGCCAGTTAATGCGCTCGGCTTTATAACCATCTTCTTTGGTGCGGCCATGCACCACCAGTTCAGTAGCCCCGGCCTGCTGCACCGCATCGGCAATTTCAAACTGCCGCGCGTCGCTGTCCCAGCCCAGGCGCACTTTCACCGTCACCGGCAAATGGGCAGGCACGGCTTCACGCATCGCTTTCGCGCCACGGTAAATCAGCTCAGGATCTTTCAGCAGCGTCGCCCCGCCGCCGCTGCCGTTCACCAGCTTCGACGGGCAGCCACAGTTGAGATCGACCCCGTAAGAGCCGAGCTCGACGGCACGGGCGGCGTTCTCGGCCAGCCATTCAGGATACTGGCCCAGCAGCTGAATACGCACCAGCGTGCCGGAGGTGGTCCGGCTCTGGCGGTGCAGCTCCGGGCAGAGTCTGTAGAACGATTTTACCGGCAACAACATATCGACCACGCGCAAAAACTCCGTCACGCAGAGATCGTAATCGTTCACCTCGGTCAGAAGTTCGCGCACAAGGGAGTCGAGCACGCCTTCCATTGGGGCCAGTAAAACACGCATAGCAGTACCTGTGAAAAAAGACGCGCTATAGTAATCGCTCTGTATGTTTGTTGAAAGCACGACGTTCTATTCTGGAATGACGGGTATGCTTAAAATTCATGATGTGATCCATGGCACACTTTCGGGTTTAATTGTATGATGAATGCGTTTCAGCAAGGATTTTAACCATGAGAAAATCATTGAACATTATCTGGCAATATCTGCGCGCATTCGTCCTGATTTACGCCTGCCTGTACGCCGGGATTTTCATCGCTTCCCTGCTTCCTATCACCATTCCCGGCAGCATTATCGGCATGCTGATCCTCTTTGTTCTGCTGGCGTTGCAAATTCTGCCCGCTAAGTGGGTCAACCCGGGCTGCTTCGTTCTAATTCGCTATATGGCGCTGCTGTTCGTGCCGATTGGCGTCGGGGTCATGCAGTACTTCGATCTGCTTAAAGCCCAGTTCGGCCCGATTGTCGTCTCCTGCGCGGTCAGTACGCTGGTGGTTTTCCTTGTGGTGAGCTGGAGTTCGCATCTGGTACATGGCGAACGTAAAGTGGTTGGACAGAAAGGAACAAAACAATGATGGCCAATATCTGGTGGTCGCTGCCATTAACCCTGGCGGTGTTCTTCGCGGCACGCAAACTTGCCGCCCGGTTCAAGATGCCGCTGCTTAACCCGTTGCTGGTGGCGATGGTGGTGATTATCCCGTTCCTGCTGCTTACCGGTATTCCTTACGAACGCTACTTTGCCGGGAGCAAAATTTTAAACGACCTGCTACAACCCGCCGTGGTCGCGCTCGCGTTTCCTTTATATGAACAGCTGCACCAGATCCGCGCCCGCTGGAAATCCATTATTACCATCTGTTTTGTGGGGAGCCTGGTGGCGATGATCACCGGTACTTCAGTCGCACTGCTGATGGGGGCCTCTGCGCAAATTGCCGCCTCTATTCTGCCGAAATCGGTGACCACGCCTATCGCCATGGCCGTGGGCGGCAGCCTCGGCGGCATTCCTGCCATCAGCGCCATGTGCGTGATCTTTGTCGGCATTCTGGGCGCCGTGTTTGGCCATACCCTGCTCAATGTCATGCGCATTCATACCAAAGCCGCACGCGGTCTGGCGATGGGCACCGCGTCGCACGCGCTGGGCACCGCCCGCTGTGCGGAGCTGGATTATCAGGAGGGGGCGTTCAGCTCGCTGGCACTGGTGATCTGCGGAATCATGACCTCGCTGATGGCGCCGTTCATTTTCCCCGTGATTCTGGCGGTGATGGGCTAAAATTTGCGATGCGTCGCGCAAATTTCATTTTGTTTTCATAAGTTGCATACATAATGAGATATGGATCACATATAAAGCCCCAGCGGCTCCGTACACTACCGATCCATTAACCTTTATGAGGCAAACGCCATGCATCCACGTTTTCAAGCGGCTTTCGCCCGGCTTGCAGAGAATTTGCAATCAGCTCTGGCCCCGATTCTGGCGGATGAGCATTTCCCCGCCCTGCTCACCGCTGAGCAGATCACCACGCTGAAACAGGCCACGGATCTTGACGAAGACGCGCTGGCTTTCGCATTGCTGCCGCTGGCTGCCGCCTGTGCACGTGCCGATCTTTCCCACTTTAACGTTGGCGCCATTGCGCGCGGCGTCAGCGGAACCTGGTACTTCGGCGGAAACATGGAGTTCCTGGGCGCAACCATGCAGCAGACTGTTCATGCGGAACAGAGCGCCATCAGCCACGCCTGGCTGCGCGGCGAAAAGGCCCTGAGCGCCATTACCGTGAACTACACCCCGTGCGGGCACTGCCGTCAGTTTATGAATGAACTGAACAGCGGGCTGCAGCTGCGCATCAATCTGCCGGGTCGCGCGCCGCATACGCTGGGCGACTACCTGCCTGACGCCTTTGGTCCGAAAGATCTTGAAATCAAAACCCTGCTGATGGACGAGCAGGATCACGGTTTCGCGCTGACCGGTGATGACCTGACCCAGGCGGCCATTCGCGCTGCCAACAAGAGCCATACGCCGTACAGCAAATCCCCGAGCGGCGTGGCACTGCAATGCCGCGATGGGCGTATTTTTAGCGGCAGCTATGCCGAAAACGCCGCGTTTAACCCAACGCTGCCACCGCTGCAGGGCGCACTGAACCTGCTGAGCCTGAACGGCTATGACTACCCGGATATTCAGCGCGCCATTCTGGCAGAAATTGCCGATGCACCGCTGATTCAATGGGATGCCACCGCCGCCACCCTGAAAGCGCTGGGCTGCACGTCAATCGAGCGTGTATTGCTGGCGTGATCCTTCTGGCGGGCAGACATGCCCGCCCGTTTTGCTGAAAAAGCCTTCAGTTGATGCGCTGTTTCTTGCGCTAACCAGGCGGGTACAGTAGCCTGAGTTAAATTCACCTTCGGTACGAGCCATCTGCATGTTAAAGCGCGTTTTTTACAGCCTGTCTGTCCTGGTCGGCATACTGCTGTTGATCGTGCTGGGTCTCGACCGGTGGATGAGCTGGAAAACGGCCCCCTACATTTTTGATGACCTGCAGGACCTGCCCTATCGCCAGGTGGGTGTGGTGCTCGGCACCGCGAAGTATTACCGCACCGGCGTCATCAATCAGTATTACCGCTACCGCATTCAGGGCGCGCTCAACGCCTACAACAGCGGCAAGGTCAATTACTTGCTGTTAAGCGGCGATAACGCGCTGCAAAGCTACAACGAACCGGTCACCATGCGCAAAGACCTGATCGCCGCAGGCGTTGATCCGGCAGATATCGTGCTCGACTACGCCGGGTTCCGCACGCTCGACTCCATCGTGCGCACGCGCAAAGTGTTCGACACCAACGACTTCATCATCATCACCCAGCGCTTCCACTGCGAACGTGCGCTGTTTATCGCGCTGCACATGGGCATTCAGGCGCAGTGTTATGCGGTGCCCTCGCCAAAAGATATGCTGAGCGTGCGCGTGCGTGAGTTTGGCGCTCGCTTTGGCGCGCTGGCCGATCTCTATATCTTCAAACGTGAACCGCGCTTTTTAGGCCCCCTGGTGCCAATTCCGGCCATGCATGAAGTGCCGGAAGATGCGCAGGGTTATCCGGCGGTGACGCCGGAGCAGCTGCTGGACATGCAGAAGAAAAAGTAATCAAATTCTATAATGCGTGATATAACACGCACTACTCTGTCATCAGATACCTAATGAGTGATATAAGTGGCGCTAGTTGCCATTTTCATTAACAATGAGTAATATTTTACTCATTGCTGTTTTATGGAGGTGAGATGGAGACGTTAACCGTACAAGCATATCTGAATGAAACATGGACGGATATCGCCCTCATCAAATATCCGGGAAGCGAAAAAAATGACTGGAACACCACACAGTTAGACTATCTTACTGAGTATGCGATTAATTTTCTTGACTATGATGATTTTCACGCGGTCTCAGTCAACCACCCTGTATCACTCTTTTTTGATGACCAAGGTCAACCGGGCTGGCTACGATTTATCGACGATATCATTCCTGCCGGAGCCAGTCGCCGTTATTGGATAAATGCACTCGATATCAGTGGGTTGCCTGTTGGTCAGCAGAATTTTTTATTGTTGAAATTTGGCACAATGTCCCCTGTCGGGAATTTGCGTATAAAAGAATCCGTTCCTGAATGGAATGAATTCGCACGCACTAAAACGTTTACGGTTGCGGACGTCATCGATCGTGCGGCAGATTTTCTGGATTATGCCCAGGAAAGAGGCGCGGCGGCGGGTGGTGCAACCGGCGCTGGGGGTGAAGCGCCGAAACTGTTGCTGCGCTGTAGTGAAACGGATGCCATATGGATCGATACCTGGCAAAACGAACCGGATAACCGGGACCGCTATTATTTGGTTAAATATCCACGCGGAAACAGAACAGAAGTTGATTGTAATATTCTCCGGGCTGAATTTCATTATTACCATGAGCTTAACGCGATGGGCTTTTCCACGATCCCAGTGGACACAATGCGCCTTGAAGAAGGTAGCCACTATCCTTCTCTGTGGTTGCCACGTTTCGACATAATGAGAAATGAGCAGGATCAACTGATCAGGCTGGGTATGGAATCGGTGTATTCACTACTACAAAAAGCACCCGGTACTCTCCTGGATCATGAGGCAACGCTGCGCGCGTTAATTAATAAAATTACCTCCAGCCATATGGTTCAGCAGCAGGGCTATCAATTTGATATCCCTGGTTTTGTAACAGAATGGGTACGTCGCGATCTGTTAAATATTATTTTTGGGAATAGTGACAACCATGGGCGAAATACCGCCTTTGTGAAAGCTGAAAATCACATTATGCTCTCCCCTGTTTATGACTTTGCTCCAATGAAAGCCGATCCAGAGGGGATACCGCGAACCCTAAAGTGGTCATTATCTTGTGAATCTGGGGGGGATTATAATTTCAACGCTATCGCGCAGGCGCTGGCGGAGTGGATCCCTCCCACAACTTTACTTGACGCTCTGCATGAGACAGCCGTCCAGCTCATCGATCTCCCGGAAAGGCTGGCGGCGCGAGGCGTTCCCGACCAGATAATGGAAATGCCCGCGATTGGTTTTCGCTATATTCCGAATAAACTTTCTCGTTGGGGTTTATTATGAAAATATCTAATAAATCTGAATCAGAGCTTCTACAAACATTAGCCCGGGTACGCAGCGTAAATGAAAAGCGACGACATGATGAGGATGAAGATCCGGACAAGTCATCGGTAGTAAAGAGGCAACGCGTTTCATCAGGCTTAACACGGATTAGTACTCTTGATCGCCAAGCTGTACTGCATGCAGCCATACGGGACATTTTACTGGGTAAAATCACACAGGGTGAGGCGCTGAAAAGACTCAGGGTCGAAGTGTTGGGGATGAAGCAGGATGAGTATGCAAAGCTGGTCAGCGTATCCCGGAAAACATTGTCGGATGTAGAAAATGGCAGAGGTAATTATTCCGCTGACATTATAAATAAAATCTTTAAACCCTTTGGGCTTCAAACCGGACTGGTGCCCATTTCCAAATCGCTTATAGCTTCACTTTTCACGTAAAAAACCCGCATGCCATTCACGGGCAGCGGGTTTTATTTATTCGCCTGATATTTATTTCTTACGCGCGTATTTCAGTGAGTCCAGCGCAACCGCGAAGATGATAATGGCGCCCTTGATGATGTACTGCCAGTACGGGTTCACGCCGATGTAGGTCAGACCATAGTTGATGACCGTAAAGATGATCACACCGGTGACCACGCCGAGCACAGTACCCACACCGCCGCTGAAGGAGACCCCGCCCACCACGCAGGCGGCAATCGCATCCAGTTCGTACATAAAGCCGAGGTTGTTGGTGGCAGAGCCGATACGGCCCGCTTCCAGCATCCCGCCGAAGGCATAGAACACACCGGACAGGGCATAAATCATCAGCAGGTTCAGGGCCACGTTAACGCCGGACACTTTCGCTGCTTCCGGGTTACCCCCGATGGCGAAGATGTTCTTACCAAAGCGGGTTTTGTTCCACAGGATCCAGACGAACGCCACCGCAATCAACGCGTAGAAAGTGATGTACGACAGGCGGAAGCTGCCCAGCGCAATAAATCCTTGCGTGAAGGTCGAGAAGCCGCTGTCGAAGCCCGAGATGGGGGACGCACCGACGAAGTCGTAGTACAGGGAGTTGATACCGTAAACGATGATCATCGTACCCAGGGTGGTGATAAATGGCGTCACGTTCAGGTAAGCGATGATGATACCGTTAATCAGACCAATCACCGCACCGATGGCGCAGACAATCAGGATCACCACGAAAATGGGCATGGTCGCCATTTCCGGGAACACCTTGTTGGCGTTTTCCATCGACTGCAACAGGGTTGCCGCGATCACCGCCGCCAGGCCGACCTGGCGCCCTGCGGAAAGGTCAGTCCCCTGGGTGACGATGAGCCCCGCCACGCCCAGCGCAATGATAATACGTACGGAAGACTGAGTCAGAATGTTACTCAGGTTCAGCAGACTTAAGAACGTAGGGTCCTGGAAAATGATAATGGCCAGCAATACTAAAAGAACAACGTAAATACCGCCTTCTTTCAGATAAGTGAGAAAACTTTTTTTATTTAACGCACTCATGAGGAGCCCCTGATCTTAAAGGTGCAAAGACGCTAAACGCAAAATTTCGTTTTGCGTTGTCGTTTTCGTGTCAACAATACCGGCAACGAGACCATTGCTCATAACCAGAATACGGTCTGTGATCCCTAACAATTCCGGCATTTCGGAAGAGATAATAATGATCCCTTTATCCTTTTTCGCCAGTTCAGCGATCAGCTGATAAATTTCAAACTTCGCGCCGACGTCAATACCGCGGGTTGGTTCATCCAGCATCAGAATTTCTGGCTGCGTTAATAACCAACGACCGATAATGACTTTTTGCTGGTTGCCGCCCGACAACGAACCAATTTGCGTACGATGCCCCGGCGTTTTTACGCGCATAGAGTCAATAACCCACTGGGTATCACTCTTCATGCGGGAGTTATCCAGCAGACCCACTTTGTTTTTATAGTTGCGGATATTAGAAATTAACGAGTTAAAGTTAATATCCAGATAGGCATAAATACCGGTCGAACGCCGCTCTTCCGTCACCAGTGCAAAACCATTATTAATGGCTTCGTTGGCGTTGTGGTTGTTAATTTTCTTACCGTGCAGCGTGATGGTGCCTTCGGCTTTCTCGCGAATACCAAACAGGGTTTCGACGATATCGGTACGTTTTGCCCCGACCAGGCCTGCAATGCCCAGAATTTCGCCCTTGTGCAGGTCGAAGGAGACGTCGCGAATAGAGGGCTGACGCAGCGAGGTCAGATTACGCACCTCAAGGATCACCTCACCCGGCTTGTTCTCTTTGTCCGGGAAACGCTGGTTCAGGGAACGGCCCACCATCATGGCGATGATCTTGTCCATGTCCAGCCCTTCGAGAGGCTGAGTGGCAATCCACTGACCGTCGCGCAGGATGGTTATCTCATCACACAGCTGGAAGATCTCTTCCATTTTATGGGAGATATAAACAATGCCGCAGCCGCGATCTTTTAGCTTACGAATAATGGTAAAAAGGTGGTTAACCTCTTTTTCCGTTAATGACGATGTCGGTTCATCCATGATGACAATTTTGGCATCATAGGAGAACGCTTTAGCAATTTCGATCATCTGCATTTGCGAGACGGATAATGTTCCCACGCGGGCGCGCGGATCGATATCAATATCCAGCTCATCGAAAATGGCTTTGGTGTCACGGTACATTTTGTCCTGATCGACAAAAACACCTTTGGTTGGATAACGTCCCAACCACATATTATCCATTACCGAGCGTTGCAGTACCAGGTTCAATTCCTGGTGAACCATAGAGATACCGTTTTCCAGTGCTTCTTTCGCTGAATGGAAATCGATCTCTTTCCCCTGAAAAAGAATGCTGCCAGAATCTTTTTGATAGATCCCAAAAAGACATTTTAATAATGTTGATTTACCGGCACCGTTCTCACCCATTAAGGCATGAATTGAATGAGGCCGAACTTTTAAATTAACATTATCGAGTGCCTTAACACCGGGAAACGACTTGTTGATGCCGTTCATTTCCAACAAGAATTCACCGGACGACGGAGTAGTTGTGCTGACCATAATTATACCTTGTTGGCCTCGCATATCGCGTTATAAAAGGGCGCAACATGTTGCGCCCTGTGGAGACATAACTAACTATCTTATTTACCGATAAACTCAGCCAGGTTGGACTGGTCTACGCCCACGTAAGGTACGCGAACGATTTTATTGTCGATTTTCCAGTTGGTGCCATCAGCCGCACCTTTACCGTCGGCCAGGTTTTTCGCCAGATCAAAGGTGGCTTTCGCCTGGTTGTTGGCATCGTTCAGCACGGTACCGGCCATCGCACCTGATTTCACCAGTGCCAGCGCTTCTGGCAGCGCATCCACGCCGAACACAGGGATAGAGGATTTGTTGTGTGCTTTCAGGGCTTCTACCGCACCCATTGCCATCGCGTCGTTGTTAGCGATAACCACTTCAATTTTGTTCGCGTTAGGACCAGACAGCCACGCGTCCATTTTATCTTTCGCCTGAGCGGTATCCCACATCGCGGTATCTAAAGCCAGCTGCTGGGTTTTCAGACCTTTGTCGTTCAGCTCTTTGACAACGTAAGTGGTACGCGCTTCAGCATCCGGGTGGCCTGGCTCGCCTTTCAGCAGCACAAACTGGATCTGGCCGTCTTTGTTCAGATCCCAGTTCGGGTTGGCCGCCCAGTGTTTCGCGATCAGATCGCCCTGGATAATACCGGACTCTTTGGAGTCAGTACCGACGTAATACGCTTTGTCATAGCTGTCCAGCGCTTTACGGGAAGGTTCTTTGTTGAAGAAGACGATTGGCACGTTCTGGCCACGCGCTTTCTCGATAACTGTGCCTGCAGCAGCCGGGTCAACCAGGTTGATTGCCAGTGCCTTCACGCCTTTTGCCAGCAGGACGTCAATCTGATCGTTCTGTTTGGACTGGTCGTTCTGGGAGTCATTCATCAGCAGCTGAACATCTGGCGCTGCTTTAGCATCTTTCTCGATCGCTTTACGCACAACAGACATGAAGTTGTCGTCGTATTTATAGATAGTCACACCAATACGGGTATCCGCAGCGTGCGCTGCTGCACCAAAAAGCATGCTTGCCATTACAGCAGACAGAGTCAACACCTTCTTATTCATGGTATCTCCGGTTTTTTTTATGCAGGGTAGTTCTTGTGAATAACGATCGGCGGGCAGGTGTTAATAAAACGTTACTGACAGCCGAAGTTCACTTATAAAATTTCTATCTTCCGTGTTCGGTAACGCTCCAGAAATGCGTTTTATTCGTTGTTTGCGGCACGTTGGCTATAGTGAAAGTGAATAATCACTGTTACATAGCGTTTCAGCCCTAAAACGCTGACATCATAGTCAGCGCCTTGTTAAGATACTGTGAATTTACTCACAGATTGAAAACGGTTACATCAGCTGGCTTTATCAGTTAGTGATCGGAACCACAATTTGCCGGGCAGAGACCGAATGGCGGCGCACTAACGTCGGCATGAAACAGTGTGTTGCCCCCGTATCAAGCAGCCCTGCCGCGCCCTGTAACGCCAGCTCAGTCGCCAGTTTGGCCATCGAGACAATGGGATAGCGTACCGTTGTCAGCTGCGGGTCGGTGTAACGGGCAATGGGAATATCGTCAAAACCGATCAACGACAAATGCTGTGGCACCGCAATGCCGTTATCTTTTAACGCCGTCAGTGCTCCGGCAGCCATGCTGTCGTTGTAGGCAAACACCGCGGAGAGTTGCAGGTTACGGCCCAGCAGCTCGACCATCGCAGCCTCCCCTCCCTGCATGTCCGGGGTACCGGTGCCTACCCAGCTTTCAGAAGGCGCAATGCCATGCTCTTTCAGGGCGTTTTGCCAGCCTTCGCGACGCAGTTCGTCGTCCTCAATCGCGTGGCTGGAGGCCAGATAACCGATTCGCTGGTGCCCGTTATTAATCAGCATGCGCGTGGCCATCATGGCGCCACTCACGTTATCCAGCCCCACGCAACGGTGGGCATAGCCGGGCACAATCCGGTTGATGAGCACCATGCCGGGGATTTGCTCCATAAATCCGGCAAGTTCCTCATCACTCAGGGCTTTTGAATGCACAATCAGCGCGTTACAACGCTGGCGGATCAGCACTTCGATGGCATAGCGCTCTTTTTCTGCTTCATGATAGCTGTTGCCGATCAGCACATACTTTTGGTGCTGCTGGGCAACAACATCCACCGCTTTCACCAGCGCGCCAAAAAACGCATCCGACACGTCCATCACCACCACGCCAATGGTGTCACTGACCTGCGTAGCCAGCGCCTGCGCGTTAGCATTGGGGCGGTAACCCAGTTGGGTCACTGCTTTCATTACGGTTTCACGGGTTTCAGGGCTGACCAGCGCGCTGTTGTTCAGCACGCGAGAGACGGTGGCCACAGAAACGCCCGCCTGACGGGCGACGTCACGAATGGTGATCATATTCACCATCCTTAAAAGGATTGCAGCAACTCACAGACACCCCCTGTGTTTAGCAAGGTGGCTATTTTGGCAGCGAGAGAAAGGGGACTACGTGAAGAAGCTCACACAGATGAAAACGGTTACATCCATTTTGTTAATGATTGTGATCCAGATCGTTATCTGGATGTATTATTCAATGAAACACCTGACGCTTTTGCGGTTAACTGACGCCACCCCCACTCCAGCGGCCCCTGGCGGAAATACCGCAGCCAGATAACCGAAAACGCCAGGTTTATCGTCCAGACCGGAAGAACAAACGCCACCAGCGTAAGGCGGTCGAATTTCATAAACAGGCCAAATCGATAGAACAGCGTGGTACAGATGAGGGTCTGCAAAATGTAATTGCTTAACGCCATGCGGCCAACGCAGGCAACGGCACTGACAATCCAGAGGCGGGAGAGCTGCGGCCAGTAGCCATAGATGAGCGCGGCGTAGCCGATGGTCTGGAACGGGGCACCGAGCTCGCGCGGAACCTGCAGCAGGAAAGCGCACCAGCGGTAATCCCAGTGAAGATGCCACTGCGCAATCACTGCCGGGAGATTGATCGCCACGCCCAGCAGCACCAGCAAGACTCCGGTGCGACGATAGTGGCGCAGGCTAAATTCCCCTTTCAGCCAGCCGGTGCGCATCAGGGATGCGCCCATCAGCATCATCCCCGCCAGCTGCCAGCCGTATTGCGCCCCCAGCGCCAGCAGGTTATCGCCCAGCATATCCGCGCGATTGCTTATCGCTTCCGCGCCGCCTTTTAGCTTCCAGAACTGCTCATACTGCAGGTTGGCGGCGTCCGGTATCCATGAGCGGCTTGTTGCGTCGCCGGCGATCATACCCAGCAACAGCAGCACCCCAAGCCCCATGACATAGAGCATCACGCCGGTGTTAAACAGGCTTTTGACGCTATGCGCATCACGGATGAGTCGCCAGCAAATTAGCCCGACTAATCCATAGGCGAGAAGAATATCACCGTCCCAGAAGAACAGGCCGTGAATAAAGCCAAGGAGCACCAGCAGGGTCAGACGTGACTGGATCCAGCGGGTGCCGCGTTTGAGCAGCAGTTGCAGACCGGCGCCAAACAGCAGCGCAAAGAGGGTGAGGAATTTCACCTGAGCAAAGAGATCGAGGATTGCCCACGTCCAGGCATCGCGACGGGTGATCTCGCCATACCAGGCGGGGTTAAGATAAGCGGCCTTCGGCAGACCGAAGGCGCTGATATTAAGCAGCAGGATACCGAGAATGGCGACGCCGCGAACAAAATCGAGCGTGACGTTTCGCTCCATGGTCCCTGCCCTGTCTGATTAGTTGTGGTGACGCACGGCGCGCAGGAACTCCTGGCGGGTGTTCTGGCTGGATTTAAACAGACCGCCCAGCGACGTGGTGGTGGTCGCACTGGTGGCATCACGTACACCGCGCGCCTTCACGCAGTAGTGAACCGCGTCAATAGAGACCGCGACGTTATTGGTGCCCAGCAGCGTTTGCAGCGCGGTCAGGATCTGCTGCGTCAGACGCTCCTGCACCTGTGGGCGTTGGGCAAAGAACTGCACGATACGGTTGATTTTGGACAGACCAATCACCGTATCTTTTGGAATGTAAGCCACGGTCGCTTTACCGTCGATGGTCACGAAGTGGTGCTCGCAGGTGCTGGTCAGCGTAATATCGCGCACCGTCACCATCTCATCCACCTTCATTTTGTTTTCAATGACGGTGATTTTCGGGAAGTTGGCGTAGTCCAGGCCGGAGAAAATTTCGTCGACATACATTTTTGCGATGCGATGCGGCGTTTCCATCAGACTGTCGTCGCTCAGATCGAGATTCAGCAGTTGCATGATCTCGGTCATGTGCCCGGCAATCAGACGCTTACGGGTTTCATTATCCACTTCCTGAACGGGTGGACGCAGTGGCGTTTCAAGACCGCGCGCAACCAGGGCTTCGTGGACAAGGGCCGCTTCTTTACTGAGTGATGACATTCTTTTCTCCTGCAGGTGTGGCGTCTTTTGCCCTCGTTGTGGCAAAAGTGTGCGCTCATTGTGCGTGAGGCCGCGCACATAATCCAGTATTCACGACGATAATTATTGCAATTGCTGCTGCCTTTCGGCCTGACGGTTCCACACCAGCGCGCCCGCAATGAACAGCGCAACGCCCGCCAGCCCCAGCGCAGGCTCAAGCTTGTGGGTAAGCCAGGTGGATAACGCCGAGGTCATCGGCCCCACCAGCTGTCCAATGGCATAACCGGTAGTCAGCAGCCCCGCCATATAGCGGGTATGTTCGGGTGCCAGCTCGCGCCCGTAGAGTAAAGAGAGCTGAACGGCACACAGGAATCCGCCGCCGACCAGCAGGCCGCCCGTCAGCAAGCCGCCAATTCCCGGCAGTAGCCACGCCGCCAGCACACCCGCCCCCTGTAACCACAGCACGATAGCCAGCCTGCGGTTCGAGGTAGAGGTGTGGCGCAAAACGATGCTGAGCACGATGCCCACAACAGCGGCAGCGCCAAATATCGGCCAGACAAACTGTGCAAACAGGCTGCCGGGAAAACGCACGGCCGCCATTTGCGATAAAAATGTTGCAGGCAGGATGTAGCCAAATCCGGCCAGGCTGTAGCTCCAGACCAGGCACTTCAGATCTTTCGTCAGAATAAGGGGTTCAGGCGCGCTGCCCGGCCGGTGCAGTTGCCCGGCACGCGGTAAATAGCGGGCAACCAGTGCGATAAGCACCAGCGCCAGCACGCCGTAAATCTGCCATGCGGCCCCGGCCGACAACGCTTTTGCGTGAATATAGACCGCAAGCAGTCCGCTCAGGGCGATACCTGCGCCCGGCCCGGCAAACACGGCCGCGCTCAAACCCGGTTTACCCAGTTGCCCCAGCCGCTCGTTGGTCCAGGCGGCAATGAGCACCATCGACCAGCCGCTCATGCAGCCAATCACAAAGCGCAGCAGACCATGTACCAGCGCGTTATCCGCTGCGGCGGAAAGCAGCGTCAGCGCCACAGCGCCAGTAATACCCAGCCAAAGGCGGGTTTCAACGAAGCGATGGGCGCGCATCGCATCCCATGCGCCCACCAGATAGCCCAGATAGTTCATCGCCGCCACCAGACCTGCGCTGGTGAGCGTGAGTTGCCCGGCGGCAATCATCAGCGGCACCTGAGGGGTAAACGCGAAGCGCCCAATTCCCATCGCTACCACCAGAACCACAAATCCACTGAGCGCAATTCGCAGCGCCATGACCGCTCCAGTTGTTAATAAAAAGTAAATTTATGATGCAGGATCTCGCTGTCTTGCGAAAGTGAAAGTTGCTCACAGGTAAATGAAAACTCTGTATTATGGGTTGAATGAATAGCAATTCGCATTAAGGAGCCCTGCATGGAACTGCTCGAAGAGCATCGTTGTTTTGAAGGTCGACAGCAGCGCTGGCGCCACGACTCCACTGTCCTGAACTGTGCCATGACGTTCAGCATTTTCCTGCCGCCCACTGAAGAGGGTGTTAAGCCCCCGGTTCTGTTCTGGCTCTCGGGATTAACCTGTAACGATGAGAATTTCACCACCAAAGCGGGTGCGCAGCGTGTGGCGGCCGAGCTGGGTATCGCCCTGGTGATGCCAGACACCAGCCCGCGTGGCGATGAGGTGGCGGACGATGCCGGATATGATCTGGGCAAAGGGGCCGGGTTCTATCTGAACGCCACAGAGCAGCCGTGGGCGAGCCATTACCGCATGTACGACTACATTGCCGACGAGCTGCCAGCCCTGATCCAGCGTGAGTTTGCAGTAAGCAACCGGTGTGCCATCAGCGGGCATTCCATGGGTGGGCACGGCGCGTTGATCATGGCGCTAAAAAATCCTGGCAGATACACCAGCGTTTCCGCGTTTGCGCCAATAGTAAACCCCACCCAGGTACCGTGGGGGCAGAAAGCCTTCACGAACTATCTGGGTGATGACGCACAACGCTGGCAGGAATGGGACAGCTGCGCCCTGATGCTGGCGAGCCGGCCTGGAAATGCGATCCCGACGCTTGTCGATCAAGGTGATGCGGATCAGTTCCTGGCCGGACAGCTACAGCCCGCCGTGCTGGCTGAAGCCGCACGTCAGAAAGACTGGCCGCTGACGCTGCGTATTCAGCCCGGATATGACCACAGCTACTATTTCATTGCATCCTTTATTGAGGATCACCTCCGCTTCCATGCGGAGCATTTGTTCGGGTAAGTGCGGTCTTTTTTGCCCGGTAAGCGAAGCGCCACCGGGCATGAAAAACACATCAGAACTTATAATCCACACCCACAAAGTAGCGGCGGCCATCTTCCGTGTAGCTGTAATCGTCGCGGCTCAGATCTTTATCCAGCAGGTTCTGCACGCCCGCGCGCAGCTTCACGCTTTTCGTTGCCTGCCATGCCGCGCCGGTATTCCAGATGACATAGCCGCCCGGCGTTGCGTCTGCGCTGGTTAACGCACGTTTCTCGCCGGTGTAGTGGCCCTGGACGTAGAACGACCAGTCCTGCGTCGCCTTCCAGTCCACGGTACCGTTGGCGGTATGGAACGGCAGTTCGGACAGCGGTTTGTTGCCGCCGTTGCTGATATCACGCCCGTCGTTGTAGGTATAGTTCAGCGTCAGCTTCCAGTCCTCAGCCACCGGGATCTTCAGCTCGGTTTCCACGCCACGAATACGCGCCTTGTTGACGTTGTAATAGCGGAAGATCGGTTCACCGTCAGCATTCAGCCCCACGTAGTTCGGGTAGCTCTTAGCCTGGTTAACGTTCGCCGTACGGCTGATGCTGATACGGTCATCAACATTGTTCTGGAAGGTGGTAATGCTGGCCTGCACGCCCTCTAACCATCCCTCTTCCCCGCTGTAGTACAGCCCGAGTTCAAAGCTTTCGCTGGTTTCCGGTTTCAGGTTCGGGTTACCGACAATCTCGCAGGCACCGCGACACGATCCGGTGATCCAGTCCGGACTCAGTTGCAGCAGGGATGGCGCTTTAAACGCGGTTGCCCAGCCCCCTTTCACCGTGACGGTATCGGTCGCGTTATAGACCAGATACGCTCGCGGACTCCAGTGATCGCCGTAGGTGTCGTGGTCGTCCATACGGATGCCGGTAGTCAGCGCCAGCGGTTCAAATATCCGCCATTCATCTTCAAGGAAGAGAGCATACTGGCTGGTAGAGGTCGCGCTGCCGGAGCCCCCGGTCAGGTTTACCGGATCTTTCAGTTTGTCGTGACGCCATTCGCCGCCGAAGGTCAGCAGCTGATTGATTTCACCCAGCGGCAGCACGTATCTACCATCAACGGCGTTGCTCTCGGAAGTGATGGTATGGCTGTTACCCGGGTTTTTGTTGTCCACCTTCTCGCCGTAAACTTTCAGTTCGCTGTTGCCTGTCCCCCAGCGGCCGTTGTGGCTCACGGAGTAGTTCTGGCGCTCAAGGCGATTTTTATCGAGGGAATCGGAATCACGATCCTGGCGGTCGAAACCATAGCCTGCGGTAAAGTCATGATCTTCCGTCGGCGTCCAGGCGAATTCCACATTGGCATCGCGGCTGGTGAAGCCCTCAATGCGCGGCGTTTCACCGCTCGTTGTGGTAGACGATTCTTGCTGCTTGTCTTTTTCACGCTTAGACACGCTGCCGTAGGCCTTCAGCCCCAGCACACCGTCCACCAGCGGGCCGCTGGTGTAGAACTGGCCGTTGTTGGTGTCCCCGCGATCGCGGTGTTCCTGAATGGTGGAGTCGGCGCTCAGGGTGCCCGTCCACTTCTGACCGATTTTCTTGGTGATGATGTTCACCACGCCGCCCAGCGCATCTGAGCCGTAGAGCGAGGACATTGGCCCGCGCACCACTTCGATCCGCTCGATCGCATCGACCGGAACCCAGTTCAGATCGAAATCGTTATGGCGGAAGACGGCGTTGCGGGAGTTAACACGCTTACCGTCGATCAGGATCAGCGTATAGCTGCTGTCCAGACCGCGAATACTTACCCCTTTACGGTTGTCCCCTTCATTAGTGAGCTGCACGCCCGGTACGTCCTGCAACACATCTTTCAGGTTCTGAACGGGTTTACGCTGCAGGTCTTCCTGGGTGATGACGCTGATGCTCGCCGGTGCGTCCTTCAGGTTTTGCTCAGTCGCTGACGCCGTGACAACCAGTGTGTCGCTGGATTCCGCAGCGATGACAGGCAGTGCCAGGGACATTGCGGACGCACAAAGTCCTCCCCTGACGAAGGGATTCAACCTAAACATTCCATATCTCCATGAGGTAAATACAACTAAATCAAAAGATTATTGCCCACAATGCCATTTGCTCCGCCCGCATCTCCGGCGGGTCGGTGGTCTGCTTATTTTGACGTAACGATAAAGCAAACGATTATTATTATCAATTAAATTGTTAAAAATTATATCCGTTCTGCATAATGTGGAGATAAAAAAGCCCGCTCAAATGAGCGGGCTAAAAGAGAGGAAGTGCGGTTTATTTGTTAAATCGTTCAGGGAATTCCATTTCACTGTAGCGAACGAAGTGCGTTCCTTTCATCAGCTTGTAACCAAACCAGATCACCAGGAACAGCGGAATACCAATGTAGGTGGCCGTTACGGCGCCCCAGTCAATGGTGTCCGCCAGGAACGCTTCATAGTTCTGGCCCAGGGTGATAATCAGACACAGAATGAAGGCGAAAATCGGCCCCAGCGGGAAGAACCCGGAACGGTACGGCAGGTTGTTCAGATCGTGTCCCTGCATCACATAGCCGCGACGGAAGCGGTAGTGGCTGATGGCAATCCCCAGCCAGGCAATAAAGCCCGTCATACCAGAGGTGTTGAGCAGCCACAGGTAGACCGTCTGGTTACCGAACATGGAGGTCAGGAAGCACAGACCAGCAATGACCGTTGTGGCATACAGTGCGTTACGCGGCACACCGCCACGAGACAGTTTTGCGAAAATACGCGGCGCTTTACCGTCACAGGCCAGGGTATAGAGCATACGGGTTGAGGCGTACATACCGGAGTTACCCGCAGACAGCACCGCTGTCAGGATAACGGCGTTCATTACCGCCGCCGCAGAGAGCAGACCGGCATGCTGGAAGACCAGCGTGAATGGGCTGACGCTGATGTCTTTGACATCGTTGCGCAGCAGGCTTGGGTCGGTGTATGGGATAATCAGGCTGATAATCAGGATCGCGAACACATAGAACAGCAGAATACGCCAGAATACCTGACGCACCGCGCGCGGAATGTTCTTCTCCGGGTTTTCAGACTCACCGGCAGCAATACCAATCAACTCGGTGCCCTGGAAGGAGAAGCCAACAATCATCGCCACGCCAATCATCGCCGAGAAACCACCGGCAAACGGCGCATCGCCAATCGTCCAGTTGCTCCACCCGGCCGGTTCCGCCCCTTTGAAAATACCAACGATCATCGCCACACCGACGACGATAAAGATGATGACGGTTGCCACTTTGATCAAAGAGAACCAGTATTCCGCTTCGCCAAAGCCGCGAACGGAGATGTAGTTGAGCAGGAAGATGACCGCGAGGAACAGCGCACTCCAGATCCAGCCTGGCGTGTCCGGGAACCACCAGGTCATAACCAGCTGTGCGGCGACAAGGTCAACGGCGATGGTGACCGCCCAGTTGTACCAGTAGTTCCAGCCCAGCGCGAAGCCAAAGCCTTCTTCAACGTATTTCTGACCGTAGGTCGAAAACGAACCGGATACCGGCATATACGCGGCCAGTTCGCCCAGGCTGGTCATCAGGAAGTAGACCATCAGGCCAATCAGGATATAAGAGAAAAGTGCCCCACCCGGGCCAGCTGCCGAAATGGTTGCCCCGGAGGCAACGAAAAGACCTGTACCGATTGAGCCGCCGATGGCGATCATCGTCAGGTGACGCGCCTTGAGTTCGCGGCGTAGCGCGGGCGCTTCTGTGGTTTTAGTTTCTGAAACCATGTGAAAATGCTGTCCATTCAATAAATGAGGCGCGATTGTAGCAGACGATCCGCGTTCCTTCCGGCAGAAATACTGAGTTATAAGAGAGCTTCATGACTCGGCCAGGATTATAAGTAAAGCATAATTTTTCCCTCTCCCCATTGGGGTGAGGGGCGCTTTTACATGGCGCAATAGCGCAGAAAACGCTGCAGCGAGCTGGAAAGATGTTTCTGACGATGGTGAATACACCACAACGTGCGCACCAGTTTGGGCAGCGGAAGCGGAACTTCAACCAGCGTTCCGGCCTCAAGCTGTTCAATAATGACCCGTCGTGAAAGGCAGCTGATCCCAAGGCCATGTCGCACCGCATGCTTGATTGCCTCTGAGTTGCCCAGCTCCATCCCCAGCTGGAAATGCGGCAAATGGGAGAGCAGCAGATAATCAACAATTTCCCGCGTGCCGGAGCCCTGCTCACGCAGGATCCACTGCGCCTGCGCCAGACGTTCCAGGGTTACTTCACCCTGCAATAACGACGAGGCGGGTGAGGCGAAGACCACCAGCTCATCTTCCAGCCAGGGTTCCGCAATGATATCGACGTTATGGCATGGCCCTTCGATAAGACCGATATCCACGCGAAAATCGATTACCGCATTAATCACATCCTGACTGTTCCCCACGCTCATCTCCAGCGGCAGGGTCGGGAAATCCCGGCGATAGCGGGCGATCACTTCCGGCAAGATATAGTTTCCGATGGTGCTGCTGGCATACACGCGGATGGCACCGTTCTCTTCCCGGAAGAGTTGTTCAATTTCCGTTGCCTGTTCCAGCAGTGCCAGCGCGCGGGGATAAAGCAGGCGGCCATGTTCGTTAACCACCAGCCGCTTCCCTACCCTGTCGAAGAGCTGCACGCCCAACTGGCCCTCAAGATCGGTTAACGCGGCGCTGACCGCAGACTGGGAAAGCGAAAGCATCTGCGAGGCCTGGGTCGTCGACCCGCTTTTCAGCACTTCGGCAAAAACTTCCAGCTGACGCAAAGTAATGTGCATGGTTGCTTACCACTTATATAGATTGATTATAAGTATATAATCAATTTTATTTTTAAACCAGCGCGCCGTAACCTTTAGCCAGACAAAGGAGAAGGTTATGTCAGAAATCACCTTACAGCATCATCGTACATTGTGGCACTTCGTGCCGGGTCTTGCGCTCAGCGCGGTCGTCACCGGTGTGGCATTATGGGGCGGCAGCATTCCCGCCGTCGCCGGTGCCGGTTTTAGCGCCTTAACGCTGGCGATCCTGCTCGGCATGGTCGTGGGTAACACCGTTTACCCGCACATCTGGAAGTCCTGTGATGGCGGCGTTATTTTTGCCAAGCAGCATCTGCTGCGCCTCGGGATCATTCTTTACGGCTTTCGCCTCACCTTTTCACAGATTGCGGATGTTGGCATTAGCGGTATCGCCATTGACGTTCTGACCCTGACCAGCACCTTTTTACTGGCCTGCTTTATCGGACAGAAAATATTTGGCCTGGATAAACAGACCAGCTGGCTGATCGGTGCCGGGAGCAGTATTTGCGGTGCGGCGGCGGTACTGGCAACCGAACCTGTGGTCAAGGCGGAATCCAGCAAAGTTACGGTGGCGGTCGCGACCGTGGTGATCTTCGGTACGCTGGCTATTTTCCTCTACCCGGCCATGTATCCGCTGGTTGCCCACTGGTTTAGCCCGGAAACCTATGGCATCTACATTGGCTCAACCATGCATGAAGTGGCGCAGGTCGTGGCGGCGGGTCATGCCATTAACCCGGAAGCAGAAAACGCCGCGGTGATTGCTAAAATGCTGCGCGTCATGATGCTGGCACCCTTCCTGATTATCCTGGCCGCCCGCGTGAAACAGCTTGCGCCCGCGTGTGGTAATCAGAAGAGTAAAATCACCATACCGTGGTTTGCGATCCTGTTTATCGTGGTGGCGATTTTCAACTCCTTCCACCTGCTGCCAAAAGCGGTGGTCGATATGCTGGTGACGCTGGATACCGTGCTGCTGGCGATGGCGATGGCGGCGCTGGGGGTGACCACGCACGTCAGCGCGCTGAAAAAAGCCGGTGCGAAACCGCTGCTGATGGCGCTGGTGCTCTTCATCTGGCTGATTGTGGGTGGCGGTGCGATTAACCTCGTGGTTCACAGCCTGATGGCATAAACCACTACATCCTTCCCCTGTTAACCCGTTATGATACGCATTTCGGGTTAACAGGAGTCCCTTTATGAAATACGTTGGAGCGCACGTCAGCGCTGCCGGTGGCCTTGCGAATGCCGCCATTCGCGCCGCCGAAATTGAGGCGACCGCTTTCGCCCTGTTCACCAAAAACCAGCGCCAGTGGCGCGCCGCGCCGCTTACCGCTGATGTCATAGATGATTTCAAAGCCGCCTGTGAGAAGTACCACTACGGGCCGGGTCAAATCCTTCCCCACGACAGCTATCTGATCAACCTCGGTCATCCGGTTCAGGAAGCGCTGGAGAAATCCCGCGAAGCGTTTCTGGATGAAGTCCAGCGCTGCGAGCAGCTTGGGCTGACGCTGCTGAATTTCCATCCGGGTAGCCATCTGATGCAGATAGACGAAGAGGCCTGCCTGGCACGCATTGCGGAGTCCATTAACATCACGCTGGATAAAACCCAGGGGGTTACCGCGGTGATCGAGAATACCGCCGGTCAGGGCAGCAACCTCGGCTTTAAGTTTGAACATCTGGCCGCCATCATCGACGGCGTGGAAGATAAATCCCGCGTGGGCGTATGTATCGATACCTGTCACGCGTTTGCAGCCGGTTACGATCTGCGTACAACCGAGGCCACGAAAAACACCTTCGATGAGTTCGAACGCGTGGTAGGCTTTAAGTATCTGCGCGGAATGCACTTAAACGATGCCAAAAGCGCCTTTGGCAGCCGCGTAGACCGTCACCACAGCCTGGGTGAAGGTAATATTGGCCATGATGCGTTCCGCTTTATCATGCAGGACGCCCGTTTCGATGGTATCCCCATGGTGCTGGAAACCATCAATCCGGATATCTGGGCGGAAGAGATCGCCTGGCTGAAGGCACAGCAGACCGCTGAACAGGCGGCATAAAAAAAGCCGGATCGCGTTAAGCGTCCGGCTTTTTTATAGGTCGGGTAAGGCGAAACCGCCACCCGACACCTCTTTTAGGCTGCTTTTGCCACCGCTTCCGCTTCAGGGCGTTTCAGCACCGCGTAAGAGAGCCCCGCCACCAGCGTACCGGCAACAATCGCCAGCAGGTAACCCAGTACCGGGGTGATAGCGCCTGGGATCAGCAGAACGAACAGACCACCGTGCGGTGCCATCAGCTTCGCGCCAATCGCCATTGAGATAGCCCCGGTCACCGCGCCGCCAACGATACAGCAAGGCAGAACACGCATTGGGTCACGGGCAGCGAACGGAATCGCCCCTTCGGTGATAAAGCACAGGCCCAGTACCAGTGCCGCTTTGCCGCCTTCCTGCTGCGCTTTGTCGAATTTACGACGCGCAATAATCGTTGCCAGGCCGAGCGCCAGCGGTGGCACCATACCGGCTGCCATAATGGCTGCCATTGGCGCGTAGGTCTGGGTACTCAGCAGGCCCACACCGAATGCATAGGCCGCTTTGTTTACCGGACCACCCATGTCGGTACACATCATGCCACCGAGGATAGCACCCAACAGCACCGCGTTTGCCGTGCCCATGGTTTGCAGCCAGTGGGTCAGACCCGCCAGGATACCCGCCACCGGCTTACCAATCAGGTAAATCATCGCCAGACCGACCACCAGGCTTGAAATCAGCGGAATGATCAGAATCGGTTTCAGGGCTTCCATACTTTGCGGCAGCTTCAGCTTCGAGCTGATAAGCTTCGCGACGTAACCCGCCAGGAAACCAGCAATGATACCGCCAATAAAGCCGGAACCGGTGCTCACGGCCAGCATACCGCCGATAAGACCCGGCGTCAGGCCCGGACGGTCAGCGATGGAGAAGGCGATAAAGCCTGCCAGCACCGGCACCATTAGCGCGAACGCGGAGCCGCCACCAATCTGCATTAACGCCGCAGCCAGCGTTCCTTCTTCTTTAAATGCGGTGATACCAAACGCGAATGACAGTGCGATACACAGACCGCCCGCCACCACCATCGGCAGCATATAAGACACACCGGTCAGCAGGTGACGATAGGCGCCCGCGGATTCTTTTTTCCCTTCGGTAGCCGGTTTAGCCGCACCGGTTGCCTGATAAGGCTGGGCTTCCACCAGCGCTTTATCAAACTCCTGCGCGGTCTTTTTCAGCGCCAGGCCGGTAGAGGTGCGGTACATCGGTTTACCCGCGAATTTCGCCAGATCCACTTCGATATCCGCCGCAACGATCACCAGATCGGCTTCCGCCACTTCTTCCGGGGTGATGGCATTGCCCGCACCCACCGAGCCACGGGTTTCAACTTTTACCCACCAGCCGCGTTTTTTCGCTTCGGTTTCAATCGCTTCAGCCGCCATAAAGGTATGCGCGACGCCCGTCGGACAAGCTGTCACCGCCACAATGCGTTTCGGGCCCGTGGCAGCAACCGGTGCTGCCGCAGCCGGTGCGCTATAGACAGACGCATGACCTTTCGCTTCGCTCAGGAACAGTTCCGGATGTGCCACCGCGCGATTAATATCGCCCAGCCACACTTTTTTGCCGTTCAGCGCGCTGTCAGCCGGGACCTTATCACCCAGCACAATCGCCAGTTCAGCGTCGCCCGGGTTATCGGTCATTTCCAGATGTGCTTTGTTCGCCGCCGCTCCCAGCAGGGTCTTCGCCATATAGGCGCGAGCCTGTCCGAGACCGGAGTCAATAATCAGCAGCGTTTTCATTATTCCTCTCCTGCTGTTAGTTAAAAGGTTTTAAGTCAACGCGCGCCATCATCGCGGCTAACTGGGTACGATCGGTAATGCCGACATTGCTCTGACTCACGGCCAGGGCTGCAACGGCGGTGGCAAGACGTAAAGTATGTTCACTGGATTCGCGCATCAGCAGGCCATAGATCAGACCGCCAACCATCGAATCCCCGGCGCCAACGGTGCTGACAACGTCAACCGACGGCGGTTTGGCGATCCATTCGCCAGACGCGTTAACCCACAACGCCCCTTCTGCACCAAGCGAAATCACCACGTGAGCGATACCCTGCTCGCGCAGCGCATGGGCAGCGTCAATCACATCTTTTAATTCTGGCAGCTTCCGGCCAGCCCAGATCTCCAGTTCACGGCGATTAGGCTTCACCAGCCACGGGGACGCTTTCAGGCCGGCGACCAGCGCATCACGGCTGCTGTCAAAGATGATGCACGGGCACTGGCTGCGCAGGCGCGTCATCCAGTCGGTGAAGGCTTCCGGGCTTACGCCGGATGGCAGACTGCCGCTGACGCACACCATGTCGAACTGGCCCAGCCAGGTCAGAGAATCGTTAACAAAACGCTCCCAGTCAGACGGCGTCACTTCAAAGCCAGAGAAATTCAGATCGGTCACTTCCCCGTCTTTCTCCGTCAGTTTGACGTTGATACGGGTACGGCCCTGAACAACCTGGAAACGGTTAGCAATGCCCAGCTCGCTGAACAGCTGCTGGAAACCATCCTGGTTATCTTTACCGAGGAATCCCCCCACGGTGACATCGATACCGAGATCCTTGAGCACTTTCGCGACGTTAATCCCTTTGCCCGCAGCATGCAGGCCAGTGGTACGCACGAGGTTTACTTCGCCGCGCTCAATCTCCGGGCAAAACCCCACCAGGTCATAAGCCGGGTTCAGCGTAATAGTCGCAACACGTCTGCTCATTATGCGCCCTCCCCCAGACCCGCCGCGATGGCATCGCCAATCGTTTTCAGCGCCTGTTCAGCATCCGCACCCTGCGCGGTGAAACGCAGACGGTGACCCTTCTTCACGCCCAGCGCGACAACTTTCATCAGACTACGACCATTAGCCGCTTTGCCCGTGCCATCCAGGTTAGCCACGGTGATCTCACTTTCAAATTGTTTAATGGTATTCACCAGCATGGTGCCCGGACGGGCATGCAGGCCGTGCTCGTTACGTACAACGAACTCTGCGCTCAGCACGTCATCCGTCAGCGCATCATCACTGGTCAGCAGAGCCAGCACGGTGGCGGCATCCGCGTTCAGCAGTTTTTCAGCTTTGTTGTTCAGCAGCAGATCGCCCAGACGCTTCAGCACGGCAACCGGCTGGTCATCGGTCATGGCGACGGTCACCAGCAGTGCAGCACTTTCACCGTCTACGTCAAAGGCGTTTGCGGCACGGCTCACCGCGATAGCGCTCCGCAGGTTGCCTTCAGCACTGTCGTTCAGCCAGATACCCTGGCCCAGATTGAGAGGCTTATCGTTAATGACGCGCGTAACAAAGGTAGCGTCTGCTGCCCCGGCTTCTTTCAGGCGTCCGGCATTCAGGGCCTGCAGCGTCACCAGATCGGTCGCGGCAACGTCCAGCGTCAGCGTGTCGTTATCCAGTTTCAGCGCTTCGCTCTGTTTTTCGCCCATCAGCAGAGCGCGCAGCTCTTCAGCGGTGGTGGCAGATTTCAACTGCTCGGCCACGGCGTCATCGCTCAGCACATGCGTCAGCTGACGCAGCAAACCTAAGTGCTCGTCGCTGCTGGCAGCGATACCGATGGCCACGTAAGCCACCTGCCCCTCGCCCCACACAACGCCCTGCGGGAACTGATAAACCTTAACGCCGGTTTTCAGCACCTGATCGCGGGTGTCTGTGGTGCCGTGCGGAATGGCGATGCCATTGCCGAGGAAGGTCGAGGTCTGCTGCTCACGCGCCAGCATGCCGTTGACGTAGCCTTCAGCCACATTGCCGGCCTGCACAAGGGCAGCGGCAACCTGGCGAATGGCCTCTTCTTTGTTCCCGGCCTGAGCGCCCGGGTGGATATCCTGTACAGATAACTGGAACATGGTTCTCCTCTCCTGCTGAAAGTGAATCGTTTCAGCTTCACTGAGAAAAAATGCGCTAGCCTGCTCCGTTTGTTAAAACAAGATAGCGCTGAAACGTTTCAAAAAGTCTTGCGCTTTCTGCAAGACGTTGCAAGGAAAGTTACATTTCTGATTGCAGAATTTAGAGATGCAGCACATTTCTTCCTCGTTCAGCTGAATTTTGCTGACGGTCAGCAAATCAGTTTCAGCTAAGGTCAGCTGCACGCGAATATGAAATGCCATTTTGATTATTCGTGGCGAAATTGACCTCACCCTCTGTTTATTTTCTGACTCGCGACGTACACTCCGCGTCTCCTGGAAACTCACCGACTGTGAAACATGCATAACACGCCCGCCGCCGTCTCGCCGAAGCCCTTTGATTTCACCTCAACGGCATTTTTAATTGTTGCCTTTCTGACCGGCATCGCCGGTGCGCTGCAGACCCCTACGCTGAGCCTGTTCCTGACCAATGAAGTCCATGCGCGTCCGGCGATGGTGGGCTTCTTCTTTACCGGAAGCGCCATTATCGGCATCCTGGTGAGCCAGTTTCTGGCGGGGCGTTCAGATAAAAAAGGCGATCGTAAAAGCCTGATCGTCTTTTGCTGTCTGCTGGGGGTGTTCGCCTGTGTCCTGTTTGCCTGGAACCGCAACTATTTTGTTCTGCTGTTTATCGGGGTGTTTCTGAGCAGTTTCGGTTCAACGGCGAATCCGCAGATGTTCGCCCTTGCCCGTGAGCATGCCGACCATACCGGGCGAGAAGCGGTGATGTTCAGCTCTATTCTGCGTGCGCAAGTATCGCTGGCGTGGGTTATTGGCCCGCCGCTGGCTTACGCGCTGGCGATGGGGTTTGGCTTTACGGTGATGTACCTGAGTGCGGCAGTGGCCTTTGTGGTGTGTGGCGCCATGGTGTGGTTCTTTCTGCCGTCGATGCGTAAAGAGCCAAAAGTGGCAACAGGCGTGCTGGAGGCACCGCGTCGTAACCGTCGTGACGCCCTGCTCCTCTTTATTATCTGTACGCTGATGTGGGGCACAAACAGCCTGTATATCATTAATATGCCGCTGTTTATTATTGATGAGCTGCATCTGCCCGAGAAGCTTGCTGGCATCATGATGGGGACCGCAGCCGGGCTTGAAATCCCCACCATGCTGATTGCTGGCTATTACGCGAAGCGTTTCGGGAAACGTTTTCTGATGCGTATCGCCGCCGTCGCCGGGCTACTGTTCTATGTTGGAATGCTGACGGTTCATACGCCGGGGCTGCTGCTGGCTTTACAGCTGCTGAACGCCATCTATATCGGCATACTCGCCGGAATTGGCATGCTCTATTTCCAGGATCTGATGCCGGGCCAGGCAGGCTCTGCCACCACCCTTTATACTAATACCACCCGCGTGGGCTGGATCATAGCAGGCTCAATGGCCGGCGTGGTGGCTGAAATCTGGAACTATCACACGGTGTTCTGGATTGCGCTGGTGATGTGCACCCTGACGATAGCGTGCCTGACAAGAATTAAAGACGTTTAAGGTGCGGTGAGTGCTTCCAGATTAAGCAGGTACGTCATCGCCTGCGCGCGCGTGTTGCCGCACATCTCGGCGGAGGGCTGCAGCCCGGAGCAGACCTTCGGGCGCAGAGGCGAGCCAAAGACCATGCACAGGTTGGTTTCAGAGAGCTGAACGCAGCGGGTATTCGCAGGCTTGCCCTCCGGCATACCTGGAATGGGGCTGGAAATGGACGGTGCGGTACAGCACGCGCCGCAATCGGGACGACAATCCATAAATGCTCTCTATCGGTGAAAGACCCGCGCAGTCGGGTATCGGGCGCACAGTAACACCTTTTATGTATTGATAGCAAAAGCCACGAATTCCGCTTGCCTGAAAGGCCGCGCACGAGTAATTTGGCGCGATATTTTTTACCTCCCGTAGACAGGATTACTGCAATGCCAAGAGCGAACGAAATTAAGAAAGGTATGGTACTGAATTACAACGGCAAACTGCTGATTGTGAAAGATATCGATATTCAGGCCCCGAGCGCCCGTGGTGCAGCAACGCTGTACAAAATGCGTTTCGCCGATGTACGTACCGGCCTTAAAGTGGAAGAACGTTTTAAAGGTGACGATATCGTTGATACCGTCACTCTGACCCGTCGCTATGTTGATTTCTCCTATATCGACGGCAACGAATATGTATTCATGGATAAAGAAGATTACACCCCGTATATCTTCACCAAAGATCAGATTGAAGAAGAGCTGCTGTTCATTCCTGAAGGCGGTATGCCGGATATGCAGGTTCTGACCTGGGACGGCGTGCTGCTGGCGCTGGAACTGCCGCAGACGGTTGATCTGGAAATCGTTGAAACGGCACCGGGTATCAAAGGCGCGTCCGCCAGTGCGCGTAACAAACCCGCGACGCTGACCACCGGTCTGGTGGTGCAGGTGCCTGAATACCTGTCCGCGGGTGAGAAAATCCGCATCCATATCGAAGAAAAACGCTATATGGGTCGTGCTGACTGAGTGCGGCTTTTGTCGGGTGGCGGCTTCGCCTTACCCGATCTACAAAAACACAAAAACCGGCTCTCAGGCCGGTTTTTTGTAGGCCCGGTAAGCGTAGCGCCACCGGGCAACAGAACTTACAGAAGCTCAGGATACTTCGTCATCTTCAGCGCCAGCTCTACGCCGCGCACTTCTGCCATCCCTTTCAGGCGGCCAATCGCCGAATAGCCCGGGTTCGTTTTCTTACGCAGATCGTCCAGCATCTGGTGTCCGTGATCCGGGCGGAACGGAATAGGACGTAAATCGCCAGCCTGTTTACGACGTGCCTCTTCCGCCAGAATGGCATCCACCACCGCCACCATATTCACATCACCGCTCAGGTGCGCCGCTTCGTGGAAGGTTTTCGGGTTCTCTTCACGGCAGGTCGCACGCAGATGCGTGAAGTGAATACGATCGCCAAAGGTTTCAATCATCCGCACCAGGTCATTATCCGCACGCACGCCGTACGAGCCCGTGCACATGGTAAAGCCGTTATAGATGCTATCGACCGTCTCTTTCAGCCACTGCATATCTTCAATGGTTGAGACGATACGCGGCAGGCCGAGGATGGGACGCGGAGGATCGTCCGGATGTACGGCCAGACGCACGCCCGCCTCTTCCGCGACCGGCACAATCGCGCGCAGGAAGTACGCCATGTTTTCGCGCAGCTGATTTTTATCAATGCCGCCGTACTCTGCCAGACGGGCGCGGAACTGATCCAGCGTGTAGCCCTCTTCTGCACCCGGCAGGCCCGCGATGATATTGCGGGTCAGCTTTTCAATGTCTGCTTCACTTGCTGCGTTAAACCATTCGCGCGCCTGCTGCTGCTCGTCGGCCGTGTAATCGGCTTCCGCGCCAGGGCGTTTCAGAATGTGTAACTCAAAGGCCGCGAAGGCGATCTGATCAAAACGCAACGCTCGGGAACCGTCTGGCAGCTGATACTCAAGGTCAGTACGCGTCCAGTCAAGAACAGGCATGAAGTTATAGCAAACGGTATCGATGCCGCAGGCCGCCAGGTTGCGGATGCTCTGCTGATAGTTAGCAATCCAGGTCTGATACTCCCCAGAATGGGTTTTGATATCTTCGTGAACGGGAATACTTTCCACAACAGACCAGGTTAAGCCTTTTTCTGCCAGCAGCGCCTGACGCTGTTGAATCTCCTCTACCGGCCACACCTGGCCATTCGGAATATGATGCAGCGCCGTGACGACACCCGTTGCGCCAGCCTGACGCACATCATCTAGAGAAACTGGATCGTTCGGCCCGTACCAACGCCAGGTTTGTTCCATTGCCCACCCTCCAAAGTTGTTATACCAATATGTATTACTGCGATGACGACTACCATACATGTTTAATGAAGAGGGTCAACACAACGCCACAGATTGATTGATCGAACTCACAGAACGGCGATATTTACGGCTTACCAATTCTCTTTGTTGTCATATAACTTTACACTGGCATTGTTAATTAATGGTTAATCAGGTGTGTATTTCATGAAGACAATTGCCTCCACCTCGCTTCCTGCCCATGTTCAGCAGCCGCGCTACGATCGCTCGCTTCTGCGCTCGCGCATCGTTCACTTCGGCTTTGGTGCTTTTCACCGTGCGCATCAGGCGTTATTAACCCATCGGGTGCTGAATGCCAAAGGAGGCGACTGGGGCATTTGTGAGATTAGTCTGTTCAGCGGCGACGTGTTGATGAGCCAGCTGCGGGCGCAGGATCACCTCTTCACCGTGCTGGAGAAAGGCGCGGAGGGCAACCAGCCGATTATCACTGGAGCCGTGCATGAATGCCTGAACGCAAAACTGGACTCGCTGGCCGCCATCATTGAGAAATTTTGCGAGCCGCAGGTGGCAATTGTTTCCCTCACCATTACTGAAAAAGGCTATTGCATCGACCCCGCAACCGGGAAACTCGATTTGCAAAACACCCGGATCGTTCACGATCTGGAAAACCCGACGGAGCCCCATTCCGCCCCAGGGATCATAGTCGAAGCGCTCCACCGCCGCCGTGAACGCGGCTTACCCGCCTTTACGGTGCTTTCCTGCGATAACATCCCGGATAACGGCCACGTGGTGAAAAATGCCGTGCTCGGCATGGCGCAGAAACGCTCTGAAGACCTGGCCGGATGGATTGATACCCATGTGAGTTTCCCGGGCACAATGGTTGACAGGATTGTGCCCGCCGCCACCGATGCCTCGCTGGCGGAGGTCGCGCAGGAACTCGGTGTGGAAGATCCGTGCGCCATCAGCTGCGAGCCCTTTATTCAGTGGGTCGTGGAAGATAACTTTGTCGCCGGACGCCCGGAGTGGGAAGTGGCAGGCGTGCAGATGGTGCAGGACGTTCTGCCGTGGGAACAGATGAAATTACGTATGCTGAACGGCAGCCACTCCTTCCTGGCGTATCTGGGCTATCTCGCCGGGTATGCGCACATTAATGAATGTATGGAGGATAAGGCGTTTCGTCAGGCCGCGCGGCGGTTAATGCTGGATGAACAGGCCCCTACGCTGCGTATCACCGACGTTGATCTAACGGCTTACGCCGACAGCCTGCTCGACCGTTTTGCCAACCCGGCACTGCAGCACCGTACCTGGCAAATTGCGATGGACGGCAGTCAAAAGCTGCCCCAGCGCATGCTGGATGGGATCCGTATTCATCTGGAGCGTCAAAGCGCGTGGCCACTGCTGGCGCTGGGCGTGGCGGGCTGGATCCGCTACGTCAGCGGTACAGATGAACAAGGCAATACGATTGATGTCCGCGATCCGCTCAGCGACAAAATCCGTGCGAAGGTTGAAGCCAGCAATGACGCAAACCGCGTAAACGCTCTGCTGACGCTGAGCGAAGTCTTTGGACACGATCTCGCGCAAAACCACGTTTTTGTCGAGGCGGTGAACCAGGCATACCAACGTATAGCCCGCCTCGGGGCGCGCAAGGCTGTTATCGAAACGTTAAATCTTTAACGTTTATTGCGCTTAAGGCGAACGGACATGCGCTCCGTTTGCCCTTCCTCTTCTCATTGCGCCCTTTTTTCGTCAGGATGAGAGATAATTGTTACATCATCACAATTATCTACCGGAGCGCACGTGACCAGGACCAACCTTATTACCGGTTTTCTCGGTAGCGGGAAAACCACCTCAATTCTCCACCTGCTGGGCAATAAAGATCCGGCAGAAAAATGGGCCGTGCTGGTCAACGAATTCGGCGAAGTGGGTATTGATGGCGCGTTACTGTCTGACAGCGGCGCCATGATCAAAGAGATCCCGGGCGGATGCATGTGCTGTGTGAATGGCCTGCCCATGCAGGTGGGGCTGAACACGCTGCTGCGTCAGGGTAAACCCGACCGCCTGCTGATTGAACCGACGGGGCTTGGCCACCCGAAGCAAATTCTTGATTTACTCACCGCACCGGTTTACGAGCCGTGGATAGACTTACGCGCCACGCTTTGCCTGCTCGACCCGCGACAGCTGCTGGATGAAAAAGCGGTAGCCAACGACAACTTCCGCGATCAGCTCGCCTGCGCAGATATTATCGTCGCCAATAAAGAAGATCGGGCTACGGCTGAAAGCCAGGCGGCATTCGATGCCTGGTGGCAACATTTCGGGGGCAACCGTCAGCGGGTACAAACCACTCAGGGGAAGATAGATGTCGCCCTGCTCGACCTGCCACGCCTGAACCTCACCGAGCTGCCCGCCAGTGCGGAGCATGCGCATAGTCATCCCGCAAAGCAGGGTCTGGCGGCGTTGAGCCTGCCGGAACACCAGCGCTGGCGACGTAATCTCAACAGCGGTCAGGGTCATCAGGCCTGCGGGTGGATCTTTGATGCCGACACCGTTTTCGACACCATAGGCGTGCTTGAGTGGGCAAGACTGGCGCCGGTCGATCGCGTTAAGGGGATTATGCGCACCCCCGACGGCCTGGTGCGCATCAATCGTCAGGGTGAAGATTTCTTTATTGAAACGCAGAATGTTGCGCCCCCGGATAGCCGAATAGAGTTAATTAGTGCGGTTAACGCCGACTGGAATGCCCTGCAGTCCAGCCTGTTGAAGCTTCGTTTAAGTTCGGGCGGCTAACGTTGCCCCTGTTTTCCCTGTATGCTGAATGTTATGACAACTCGAATTCCCCTGATTTTGCTGCTCAATGTCGCCGGACTGGCGCTCTTTTTCTCCTGGTATATCCCGGTGGATCACGGTTTCTGGTTTCCGCTGGATTCTGCCATCTTCCATTTCTTTAACCAGGCCCTGGTGAAGAGTGATGCCTTCCTGTGGCTGGTGGCGATTACCAACAACCGCGCGTTTGACGGCTGTTCGCTGGTGGCGATGGGCTGCCTGATGCTCTCTTTCTGGCTGAAAGAGGACAAAACCGGGCGTCGCCGCATTATGATTATTGGTCTGATGATGCTGCTGCTGGCTGTCGCCATTAACCAACTTGCTACGGCTATTATCCCGGTCAAGCGCTCAAGCCCAACGCTGTTCTTTACCGATATTTATCGCGTCAGCGAATTGCTGCATATTCCAACGAAAGATGCCTCGAAGGCCAGTTTCCCTGGCGATCACGGCATGATGCTGCTTATTTTTTGTGCAGTTATGCTGCGCTATTTCGGCAGGAAGGCATTCGCCATAGCCCTGATTATTTTTGTGGTTTTCGCCTTCCCTCGCGTAATGATTGGCGCACACTGGTTCACCGATATTGCCGTGGGCTCGCTCTCTGTTGCGCTGGTCGCGTTACCGTGGTGCCTGATGACACCGCTGAGCGACCGGATAATAGCCCTGTTCGATCGCTATCTGCCGGGTAAAAAGCAACAAGCATTAAACAAATAATTAACCAAAATTAACGTCCGCTATCAGGGATCATTGCGATCCCTGATAGATCTCCCGCCACGATCGTTTCGCACTGTCATCTTCCCGTCATCTCTTTCATGATAAAAATGAATCAATTGCGTGATTAAGCGCCGGATCTGACTGCATTTTAAGCAATGTCGGATTTTTACTTTCTGTATCACAATTTCTTATAAAAAAAAGGCTTTTTTTACTCGCAATAGCCCTGGCAATCGGTTAATCTCGAACTCGTTTTGCCCCATAGAGATAATTATTTCCTTGGTGAATAAATTTGTGCGCTGCGCCACAAATGTGACCAGAAAGAATTGTCTCATTGTGAACAGATAATTAGTCTCGTCACGTTTGGCATTTTTATAACGATATTTGTCGTTAAGGACTTCAAGGGAAAATAAACAAAATGGTCAAATCTCAACCGATTTTGAGATATATCTTGCGGGGGATCCCGGCGATAGCAGTTGCGGTACTGTTGTCTGCATGTAGTACATCGAACACCGCAAAGAATATGCATCCTGAGACGCGTGTTGTGGGAATAGAAGATTCCTCGTCACTGCAAGCCTCTCAGGATGAATTTGAAAATATGGTACGTAATCTGGACGTGAAGTCCCGTATTATGGACCAGTATGCTGACTGGAAAGGCGTGCGTTACCGTCTGGGCGGCAGCACCAAAAAAGGTATCGATTGTTCCAGCTTTGTACAGCGTACCTTCCGTGAGCAGTTTGGGTTAGACCTGCCGCGTTCAACTTACGAACAGCAGGAAGTGGGTAAGTCGATTTCACGTACAAAACTGCGCACCGGTGATTTAGTTCTGTTCCGTGCCGGTTCAACGGGTCGACATGTCGGCATCTATATTGGTAATGATCAGTTTGTGCATGCCTCCACCAGCAGCGGTGTGACCATTTCCAGCATGAACGAGCCATACTGGAAGAAGCGCTACAACGAAGCGCGTCGCGTACTGACCCGCAGTTAATATGATGATTGTATCGTTGGTTATCCCTTGGCTGGCGATATGATGAAAAAAAGACACTGCTTCGGCGGTGTTTTTTTTTGCCCGTTACACTGAATACATCCAGCGGCAATTCAGGAATCACGACGTCTATGTTCACCCGCTACTTTTCCAGTCATCGCAAGATACTTTTCCTCAGTATTATTACAGGTCTGGTCACTGCCCTGCTTTTGGGTTCATTGCAATTTTTCTGGAGTTACCACAAGCGGGAAGTCCGGTTCGACACCCTGATTACCGATGTGAGCCTCTATATGGAGAGCTATTTCGAAGAGTTGAAAACCTCTATCGATGTTCTTCAGCCCCTCACGCTGAACAGCTGCCATGACGTCAATGCCGAGCTGACGTCGCGCGCTGCCTTCAGCCTCAATGTGCGCGCATTCTTGCTGGTCAGGGACAAAATCGCCTTCTGCTCGTCGGCCACCGGGCCGATGGATACGCCGATGGAAGCCCTTATTCCTGAGCTGCACATCAACAAGAAGATTGATATGGCATTACTGCCGGGCACGCCTATGCTGCCGAATAAACCCGCCATTGCCATCTGGTACCGAAACCCTCTGGTTAAAGACGGCGGGGTGTTTACGTCAGTTAATCTCAATCTGACCCCGTACCTGCTTTATACCGCGCGCCAGGACGACTTCGCAGGGATTGCCATCATCATCGGTGATATGGCGCTGTCCACCATGTCCAGTACCCTGGTCAGGGCGCAAGATTTACATGCCGTGCCCGAGCGTACCGCCACGCTTAAGGCCGTGCCGCTGACCATTAAGCTGTACGCTGAAAAGTGGACAAGCGACGAAATCCTCTACGCCCTGTTCTTTGGGCTGGTGTGCGGTATTGCGGCAGGATCGCTGAATTTCTATATCCTTACCATCCGCGTAAATCCCGGCAAAGAGATCCTCAGCGCCATTAAGCGCGGCCAGTTTTATGTGGTCTATCAGCCCGTGGTGGATGCAAAAGATCTGCAAATGCGGGGGGTTGAGATCCTGATGCGCTGGAAGCACCCCACCATGGGTGAGATCCCCCCTGATGCGTTTATCAATTTTGCTGAAGCGCAGCAGCTGATTGTTCCGCTCACGCTGCATCTGTTTGACCTTATCATTCACGATGCGCCGGTATTACAGACCCAGCTACCGCCGGGCGCAAAACTCGGTATCAACATTGCGCCGGGGCATCTGCACGCCGACAGCTTTAAAGATGATATGCGCACGTTTAAAGAGTTACTGCCGCCGGATCACTTCCAGTTGGTGCTGGAAATTACCGAGCGCGACATGCTCAACCACCGTGAAGCCAACAACCTGTTCGAATGGCTGCACAACGAAGGGTTTGAGATAGCGATCGATGATTTTGGAACCGGCCACAGTGCACTGATCTATCTTGAACATTTCACCATGGATTACATCAAAATCGACCGGGGTTTTGTTAACGCCATCGGGACGGAAACCGTCACCTCACCGGTGCTTGATGCCGTACTGATGCTGGCAAGACGGCTGAACATGTCCACCGTCGCAGAGGGCGTGGAAACGCCGGAACAGGCGGCCTGGCTGCGCGAACATGGCGTTAACTTCCTGCAGGGATACTGGATTAGCCGTCCGATGCCGCTGGAGCAGTTCCGTGAGTGGCGGCCCGACCTGACGCACGCTGGCGAATAATTTCACATTGCCCGTGACGTCACTTATTATTCAGCTTAACTGAGCCGGTCTGTTAAAGAGGGAGCTGTCGCGAGATGTTTATGCGCTTCATACTGTTGCTGTTGGCACTGACGGCCCTGTCCAGCCAGGCGCAAACCATCAAAGAAGACGTTGCGTTTGCGGTGATTGGTGAACCGAAATACGCGGTGAATTTCACCCATTATGATTACGTCAACCCTGCCGCGCCGAAAGGCGGGAATGTGACGCTCTCCGCCACCGGCACGTTCGATAACTTCAACCGCTTTGCCCTGCGCGGTGTGGCCGCGGCGCGCACAGAATCTCTCTACGATACCCTGTTTGTCACCTCTGATGATGAGCCCGGAAGCTACTATCCGCTGATCGCCGAAAACGTGCGGTATGCGGATAATTTTGCCTGGGCGGAAATTTCGCTTAACCCGCGGGCGCGTTTTCATGACGGTTCGCCGGTCAGGGCAAGCGATGTCGCCTTTACGTTTCATAAATTTATGACTGAAGGCGTTCCCCAGTTCCGTATTGTCTACAAAGGCGCGTCGGTCAGGGCCATCGCACCGCTCACCGTGCGCATTGAGCTGAGCGAGCCGAATAAAGAGAATATGCTGAGCCTGTTCTCCCTGCCCGTAATGCCTGAATCGTTCTGGAAAGCTCATAAGCTGAGCGACCCGCTCTCCACACCGCCGCTGGCTGGAGGCCCGTACCGCATCACCGACTGGCGCATGGGGCAGTATGTGGTCTACTCCCGTGTAAAAGACTACTGGGCCGCCAACCTGCCGGTAAACCGGGGGCGCTGGAATTTCGACACCCTTCGCTATGATTACTACCTGGACGATAACGTGGCTTTTGAGGCCTTTAAGGCCGGAGCCTTCGATTTACGCCTGGAGAGCAGCGCCAAAAACTGGGCCACGCGCTATATCGGTAAAAACTTCGCCAAAGGCTACATCGTCAAGGACGAGCACAAAAATAGCTCTGCCCAGGACACGCGCTGGCTGGCGTTTAATATTCAGCGCCCGGTGTTTAACGACCGCCGGGTACGTCAGGCCATTACCCTGGCCTTTGACTTTGAGTGGATGAACAAGGCGCTGTTTTATGGCGCCTACAGCCGCGCTAACAGCTATTTTCAGAATACCGAATACGCGGCGCGCGCTTACCCCAATGCCGACGAGTTGACGCTGCTGGCCCCCTTCAAAGCACAATTGCCGCCGGAAGTGTTTACCACCGTGTTTGATCCCCCCACCTCCGATGGCAACGGCTTTGATCGTGACAATTTGCTGAAAGCCAGCAAACTGCTGGATGAGGCCGGTTGGGTCCTGAAAAATCAAAAACGGGTCAATGCCCAAACGGGAAAACCGTTGAGCTTCGAGCTACTGATCGCGTCAGGGGCAAACGATCAGTGGGTTTTGCCGTTTAAGCACAACCTGGCCCGGCTGGGGATCACAATGAACATACGCCAGGTGGATATCGCCCAGCTGACCAACCGCAAGCGCAGCCGGGATTACGATATGATGCAGAGCCTGTGGCCCGCGCAGCCCTGGCCAAGCTCCGACCTGCAGATTTCCTGGGCTTCCAGTTACATCGACTCCTCGTACAATGCGCCGGGGGTAAAAAGCCCGGTCGTTGACGCGCTAATTGCAAAGATCGTGGCGGCACAGGGCGATAAACAGAAGCTCCTGCCATTAGGACGCGCACTCGACAGAGTGTTAACCTGGAACTACTACATGCTGCCCATGTGGTATATGGGTGAAGATCGTCTTGCCCGCTGGGACAAATTTTCGCTGCCTGCCGTGCGCCCGATCTATTCGCTGGGCTTCGATACCTGGTGGTATGACGTTAACAAAGCCGCCAGACTCCCAGCTGAGCGGCGATAAGGAATCATCATGGGTGCGTATCTAATCCGCCGTCTCCTGCTGATCATCCCAACCCTGTGGGCCATCATCACTATTAACTTTTTTATTGTGCAAATCGCGCCCGGCGGGCCGGTCGATCAGGCGATTGCGGCCATTGAATTTGGTACCAGCGGCGGGATGCCCGGCGGGGGCGGAGAAGGAATGGGCGCAAGCCATGCCAAAACGGGCGTAGGGAATATCAGCGAAAGCCATTATCGCGGCGGCCGCGGGCTGGATCCGGAGGTGATTGCCGAGATCACCCATCGCTATGGCTTTGATAAACCGATTCACGAGCGCTATTTCAAAATGCTGTGGGATTACGTCCGGTTTGATTTTGGTGATAGCCTGTTCCGCAGTGCCTCGGTCTTAACCCTGATCAAACAAAGCCTGCCGGTGTCGATCACCCTGGGACTGTGGGGAACGCTGATTATCTACCTGGTTTCCATTCCGCTTGGGATCCGCAAAGCGGTCAACAACGGCAGCCGTTTTGATATCTGGAGCAGCACGTTCATTATCATCGGCTATGCCATTCCGGCGTTTCTGTTCGCTGTGCTGTTGATTGTCTTTTTTGCCGGCGGCAGCTATTTCGATCTCTTCCCGCTGCGGGGGCTGGTATCCGCCGATTTCAGCACCCTGCCGTGGTATCAGAAAGTCACCGACTATCTCTGGCACATCACGCTGCCGGTGCTGGCAACGGTGATTGGCGGATTTGCCGCCCTGACCATGCTGACCAAAAACGCCTTTCTTGATGAAATCCGCAAACAGTATGTCGTCACCGCCCGCGCGAAGGGCGTGGGTGAAAAACAGATCATGTGGAAGCACGTGTTCCGCAACGCCATGCTGCTGGTGATTGCCGGATTTCCTGCCACGTTCATCAGTATGTTTTTTACCGGCTCGCTGCTTATTGAGGTGATGTTCTCGCTTAACGGTCTGGGGCTGTTGGGCTATGAAGCCACCGTGTCGCGGGATTATCCGGTGATGTTTGGCACACTCTACATTTTTACCCTGATTGGCCTGCTGCTGAATATCGTCAGTGATATCAGCTATACGCTGGTCGATCCCCGAATCGATTTTGAGGGCCGATGATGCCGCGTTTAAGCCCCGTCAATCAGGCCCGCTGGGCCCGTTTTCGCCACAACCGTCGTGGCTACTGGTCGTTATGGATTTTTGCCGTCCTGTTTGTGTTAAGCCTGTGCTCAGAGCTGATTGCCAACGATAAACCCTTGCTGGTGCATTTCAACGACCGCTGGTATGTACCCGTGCTTAACAACTACAGTGAAAGTGACTTTGGCGGCCCGTTTGCAACACCGGCGGAGTATCAGGATCCGTGGCTGCGCCAGCAGATTGATCAACACGGCTGGGCACTGTGGGCCCCGATCCGTTTTGGCGCCAACAGTATCAATTTCGCCACCACGACCCCCTTCCCTTCTCCCCCGTCCGCGCAAAACTGGCTGGGAACGGATGCCAACGGTGGCGACGTGCTGGCGCGCATCCTCTACGGTACCCGAATCTCGATCCTCTTTGGGCTGATGCTGACGCTCTTCTCCAGCGTGATGGGCGTGGTGGCAGGTGCCGTCCAGGGCTACTATGGCGGTAAAATTGACCTCTGGGGTCAGCGCGTGATTGAGGTGTGGTCAGGTATGCCAACGCTGTTTCTGATCATCCTGCTGTCGAGCGTGGTGCAGCCAAACTTCTGGTGGCTGCTGGGGATCACCGTATTGTTTGGCTGGATGGCGCTGGTGGGCGTCGTGCGCGCAGAATTTCTGCGCACCCGTAATTTTGATTATATTCGTGCCGCGCAGGCACTGGGCGTGAGCGACCGTGGGATCATCTTCCGCCATATGCTGCCGAACGCCGTGGTGGCGACACTGACCTTTCTGCCGTTTATTTTGTGCAGCTCCATCACCACCCTCACCTCGCTCGATTTTCTGGGCTTCGGGCTACCGCTCGGTTCCCCCTCGCTCGGCGAGCTGTTGCTGCAGGGCAAAAACAACCTGCAGGCACCGTGGCTGGGCATTACAGCCTTTCTTTCCGTGGCGGTACTGCTTTCGCTGCTGATTTTTATTGGCGAAGCCGTGCGCGACGCCTTCGATCCCAACAAGGCGGTGTAACATGACGCAGCCCCTTCTCAGTATCGATAATCTGTCGATTGCCTTTTCGAAACAGGGTGAGACGCGCACCGTGGTCAGCGATCTGTCGCTGCAGATCCAGCGTGGCGAAACGCTGGCGCTGGTGGGGGAATCCGGCTCCGGCAAGAGCGTCTCGGCACTCTCCATTCTGCGCCTGCTCCCGTCTCCGCCAGTGAGCTACCCGCAAGGAGATATTCTGTTTCACGGCAGCTCGCTGCTGCACGCCGACGAACAGACCCTGCGGGGCGTCCGCGGCAATAAGATTGCGATGATTTTCCAGGAGCCGATGGTCTCACTCAACCCGCTGCATACTCTGGAAAAACAGCTTTACGAGGTGCTCTCCCTGCACCGGGGCATGCGCAAAGAGGCCGCGCGCGGGGAAATCCTCGACTGCCTCGACAGAACCGGCATCCGCAACGCGGCAAAACGGCTGAGCGATTTCCCGCATCAGCTTTCCGGCGGTGAACGTCAACGTGTGATGATTGCCATGGCGCTACTGACGCGCCCGGAACTGCTGATCGCCGATGAGCCCACCACCGCGCTGGACGTCACGGTGCAGGCGCAAATTTTGCAGCTGCTGCGGGAGCTACGTAGCGAGCTGAACATGAGTCTGCTGTTTATCACCCATAACCTGAGCATTGTGAAAAAGCTGGCCGACAGCGTCGCCGTAATGCAAAACGGACGCTGTGTAGAGCAGAACACCGCCGCCGCACTGCTGAACACGCCTCAGCACGCCTATACGCAGCGGCTGCTCGACAGTGAACCCTCAGGCGATCCTGTGCCTCTCCGGGGGGACAGCGCGCCGTTGCTCAACGTCGAGGGGCTGTCTGTCTCCTTCCCCATCCGTAAAGGTATTCTGCGCCGCGTGGTCGACCAGAACGCCGTGCTGAAGAACATCCGTTTTTCACTGCGCCCGGGTGAGTCGCTGGGACTGGTGGGCGAGTCGGGTTCAGGCAAAAGCACCACCGGCCTGGCACTGCTGCGTTTAATTGCCTCGCAGGGCGAGATCCTGTTTGACGGCATGCCGCTGCACCGCTGGAACCGTCGGCAGATGCTGCCGGTACGCCCCCGCATGCAGGTGGTGTTTCAGGATCCCAACTCCTCGCTCAATCCAAGGCTGAGTATTTTGCAGATCATCGAAGAAGGATTGCGCGTCCATCAGCCTACCCTGACGGCTCTGCAACGTGAAAATGAGGTCAGGCGTGTGATGGCAGAGGTAGGGTTAGATCCCGAGACGCGGCATCGCTACCCGGCTGAATTTTCTGGCGGACAGCGCCAGCGTATCGCCATTGCCCGCGCGCTGATCCTCAAACCTGAGCTGATCATCCTGGATGAACCGACCTCCTCGCTGGACAGAACCGTGCAGGCACAGATCCTGACCCTGTTAAAAGGGTTACAGGAAAAGCACCGGCTGGCCTATATCTTTATCAGCCACGATCTACAGGTAGTGCGGGCGTTATGCCATCAGGTGATTGTGCTACGGCAGGGAGAAGTGGTCGAGCAAGGTGAGTGCCAGCGCGTATTTACTGCACCGACGCAGAGCTACACGCGCCAGCTGTTATCGGCAGACTAGCACTCAGAAGGGATACTGGCCCGAGAAAGGCTCAGCAATGGCCACGCCGAAGTTTTTCAGGCGGCAGGTTGCGGCAAATTCATCCTGACTTTTAACAAACAGGCACGGCTCGCCTTCACACTCCAGTACGGAGCTGTCCACTTCGATATCCGACAGCGCCTGGCTTAAGCGTTCCATTACCGGCCATGCATCTTCGTCGCTCGGGCTAAGCAGTTTGAGCGCGACCAGACAATTCTCGCAACCTGCAACGTTTTGCGGAATCGGTTCAACTTTCGAACCTGCAAAACCCGCCGACCAGCGATAGCTCTGGGGCAAGCGATGGACTATGGAGAGTTGTAATGTATTCACGTTCGATCCCCGGAAGCAAATTTACTTCACAATTTATTTACATTTATAGTAACACATCATCGCCAACCTGCACTATTCAGCGCTTTTTTATAGGTATCCAGGCTCGCGTCGGCGCTATATGTACCCGTTTCTGCGATCTAACTCAACCTTTTTAAATACAATGATGTGACTTTTTACACAAATAGATTTTACATAAAAGAAACAAACACAGGGTAAACGAACGCAAGTTTGGTTGATATGGGTCAACAAAAAGGCCCGTATCGGGCCTGATGTGCAGATTAATGAGCGGCTTTTCGCGGTCGGCTGGCATAAAGACAGAAGAGAATGGAGCTGGTGGCACAGAACGCCATCGCCCACAGCATTGGCCAGGCCGTGTTAAAGGTCGCCATTGAGAGTAACGCCCCCACCACGGCACCAATCCCGAAGCGGAACGTCCCCGCCAGCGATGACGCGGTGCCAGCCATATGCGGGAACTCGTCGAGAATGACCGCCATCGCATTGGATGAGATCATCGAGACGCAGCCAACAAAAGCGGCAACCCCCACCACCAGCGCCCAGAAGCCCACGCCGAAAAACGCGCTGACCACCAGCCAGATAGCCATCACAAACTGGATCCACAGCCCGGCACGGAACATGTTCAGTGCTCCAATCCGGCGAACAAAGCGGCTGTTGATGATGGTCATGATGAACAGGAACACAATGTTCAGCGCAAAGTAATACCCAAAGTGCTGAGGGGAAACGTGGTTCAGCTCAATATAGACAAATGGCCCGGCGCTCAGGAAGGAGAACATGCCGGCAAAGCTGAAGCCGCTTGCCAGCATGTAGCTCAGCACGCGCTTGTGGCGGAACAGCGAGGCAAAATTCCCCATTGTGGTACGGATGTGGAATTTCTGGCGGCGCTCGACGGCTAACGTTTCATCAATAAAGAAGAAAATCATCGCCGAGGCCAGCAGTGCGGCAAGCGCCAGGATCCAGAAAATGGCATGCCAGCTGAACCATACCAGCACCGCGCCACCGGCCATCGGCGCCACCAGCGGCGCAATGGTGGTCACCAGCATGACAAATGACATCATGCGGGAGAACTCTTCTTTCGGGTAGATATCACGCATCAGGGCGTTAATCACCACGCTTGCCGCCGCCGCCGCGAGGCCGTGGAATAAACGCATCACGATCAGCTGATCGATACTCTGTGCCAGCGCACAGGCCACGGCTGCGGCTGCAAAGATCAGCGTTCCGCCCAGAATAACCGGCTTACGTCCGAGGCTGTCGGCCATCGGGCCATAAAACAGCTGGCCAAGGGCAAAACCGAGAATATAGGTACTGAGCGTCATCTGTGCGCTGCCAGCCGGTACGCCAAACTGCGCCGAAATCACCGGCAGCGCAGGCAGATACATATCAATCGACAGCGGCATCAACATGGCCAGCAGGCCAAGAATGAACACGATTTTGAAAGACGAGTGTGGCCTGGTGGTCACAGGGTTCTCCTGAAATTAATGCGAGGGCAGACCGACGCTGGCGATCTCTTCTTCTGTCAGCGGGCGATATTCGCCAGGCGCCAGATCGGGATCGAGTTCAATTGCCCCAATACGTTCACGATGCAGACCCACAACGTGGTTACCCACCGCGGCGAACATACGTTTCACCTGATGATAACGCCCTTCGCTGATGGTCAGACGGACTTCGGTCGGGGTAATGACTTCCAGCACCGCCGGTTTGGTGAGGTCTTTTTCATTATGCAGCTGAACGCCTTTGGCAAATTGTTCTGCCGTGTCATCTGCCACCGGCGATTCCAGCGTCACCAGATAGGTTTTTTCACAGTGATGACGCGGAGAGGTAATGCGGTGGGACCACTGACCGTCGTCGGTCATCAGCACCAGCCCCGTGGTGTCGATATCGAGGCGGCCAGCCGCATGCAGCTTGTGCGCAACCGGTTCGTCGAGGAAATAGAGCACCGTCGGGTGATCCGGATCGTCCGTAGAACAGACGTAGCCTTCCGGCTTATTGAGCATGAAATAGCGCGGGCCGTGCTGCTGGGTGAGCGGATTGCCGTCATACTCCACCTGATGGTCAGGTTGCAGTTTGAACGCGCTGTCTCTCACAATGTCGCCATCCACGGTAACGCGGCTGGCGCGGATCTCGCGCCCGGCAATAGCACGGCTTACGCCGAGTTGCTGAGCGATAAACTTATCAAGTCGCATGAAATCTTTTTAGCCTTAATGGTGCTGGAAGTCGGACAATGCGTCCGAAAAAGAAGCAGTCAGGAACGGTTCAGTATAATGGTCTGGTTGCGCCACTCAAGGGAAAAAGTTTCGTGGCATACTATATGCGGAATAACGATACAGAGACCCCATGACTTTTACACTTCGCCCCTATCAGCAGGAAGCCGTTGACGCCACCCTGGCCTGGTTTCGCAAACACCGTGAGCCCGCGGCCATTGTGCTCCCCACTGGCGCAGGCAAAAGCCTGGTGATCGCCGAACTTGCCCGCCTGGCGCGCGGCCGCGTGCTGGTGCTGGCGCACGTCAAAGAGCTGGTTGCGCAAAACCATGCCAAGTATTGTGCGCTTGGTCTGGAGGCCGATATCTTCGCCGCCGGGCTAAAGCGGAAAGAGAGCCACGGCAAAGTGGTGTTCGGCAGCGTGCAGTCTGTTGCCCGCAACCTTGAGCTGTTTCGCAGCGAATTTTCGCTGCTGATTGTCGACGAGTGCCATCGCATCAGTGATGACGACGATAGCCAGTATCAGCAAATCCTCACTCACCTGAAAGAGGTGAACCCTCACTTACGTCTGCTGGGCCTGACGGCAACCCCGTTTCGCCTGGGTAAAGGCTGGATTTACCGCTTTCATTATCACGGTATGGTGCGAGGGGATGAGAAGGCGCTGTTCAGCGACTGTATTTATGAACTTCCGCTGCGCTATATGATTAAACACGGCTACCTGACCCCGCCTGAACGGCTGGATATGCCGGTCGTCCAGTACGATTTCAGCCGCTTACAGGCGCAGAGCAACGGTTTATTTAGCGAAGCGGATTTGAACCAGGAGCTGAAAAAGCAAAAGCGCATCACTCCGCACATTATCAGCCAGATTGAAGAGTTCGCTGAAACGCGCAAAGGGGTAATGATTTTTGCCGCCACCGTTGAGCATGCGCGCGAAATCACCGGCTTACTGCCCGCTGGCGACGCGGCGCTGATCACCGGCGAGACGCCCGGCCCGGAGCGCGACAGCCTGATTGAGGCGTTTAAAGCACAGCAGTTTCGCTATCTGGTAAACGTCTCGGTACTCACCACCGGGTTTGATGCCCCTCACGTCGACCTGATTGCTATTCTGCGTCCGACCGAATCGGTCAGCCTGTATCAGCAAATCGTTGGCCGCGGTCTGCGTCTGGCCCCCGGTAAAACCGACTGCCTGATCCTGGATTACGCCGGTAACCCGCACGATCTCTACTCGCCTGAAGTGGGTACCCCGAAAGGAAAAAGTGACAACGTGCCGGTACAGGTCTTCTGTCCTGCCTGTGGCTTTGCCAACACCTTTTGGGGCAAGACGACGGCTGACGGTACGCTGATCGAACATTTTGGCCGCCGCTGTCAGGGCTGGTTTGAAGATGATGAAGGGCATCGCGAGCAGTGCGATTTCCGTTTCCGCTTTAAAAACTGCCCCCAATGCAACGCAGAAAATGATATTGCCGCCCGCCGCTGCCGTGAATGTGACACGGTTCTGGTCGACCCTGATGACATGCTGAAGGCCGCGCTGAAGTTAAAGGATGCCCTGGTGCTGCGCTGCTCTGGCATGGTGCTGCAACCGGGAGCGGATGAAAAAGGCGAATGGCTGAAAATCACCTATTACGATGAGGACGGTGCCGACGTCAGCGAGCGCTTCCGGGTGCACACTCCGGCTCAGCGCACGGCTTTCGAACAGCTCTTTATCCGCCCGCATACCCGCACGCCGGGCGTACCGCTGCGCTGGATAACCGTAGCGGATATCGTGCATCAGCAGGTGCTGCTGCGCCATCCGGATTTTGTTGTCGCCCGCAAGAAAGGCCAGTACTGGCAAGTCCGTGAAAAGGTTTTTGACTATGAAGGCCGTTTTCGTCGGGCCAACGAACTGCGTTAATGGCAGGCAGGCCTTGAATAGGAAACGATTGTTTCCTATTATGTATTATCGCGTTACAACAGGACTCACTCATGTCACGTCTTCCCGGTCGCCCGCGTGAATTTGACACCGACGCTGCCATCGACAGCGCCCTGCTCGTTTTCCGCGAGCGCGGCTACCATGCTACCTCAATCAAAGAGCTGAGTGACGCGACGGGCCTTACGGCGGGAAGCCTGTATAAAGCCTTTGGCAGCAAGAATGGCCTGTTTCTCGCGGCGTTCGACCGTTACACCCGGACGCGCAGCGCCGCCCTGCGCCAGCGTACCGAGGCGGCACGCAGCGGGCGAGATAAAATCGCGGCGGTGTTACGTTTCTACGCCGAGAGCAGCCACGGTCCTGAGGGCATACGCGGCTGTCTGGTGGTCGCCAGCGCGACCGAGCTGGCGGTTTTTGATGAGGCAACCACGCAGTACATCAAAGCCGCCATGCAGCGTACCGAGCAGCTGTTACTCGAACTGGTTCAGGAAGGCCAGCGGGACGGTAGCCTTTCCCTCGCGCTGCCCACGGAGCAAACGGCACGTAATCTTTTCGCGCTGCTGCAGGGTTACCGCGTGATCGGCAAAAAAGGCCTGTCTGAGGACGAAATCAATAGCGCCGTTAACGCGGCACTCAGCCTGCTCGGCTGAGTTTTTTTAACCAATTAGGAAACGATTATTTCCTATTATTCTGGAGATCGTTATGACCATGCCCATCGCCCCGCAGCACCACTTCACGCTCATCAATGGCATCCGCACGCACTACGTCACCGCCGGAGAACAGCACGCGCAGACGGTTGTCCTGCTGGCAGGTTTCCCCGAAAGCTGGTACGCCTGGCGCCATGTTATCCCTGTGCTGGCCGAGCGTTACCATGTGATCGCCCCGGACTTACCCGGACAGGGTGATACCGATTGTCCGTCAGAGGGGTATGACACCCACACCCTCGCCAGCCATGTTCATGAACTGCTGACCCAGCTTGGCGTGCATCGCTACTATCTGGCCGGTCACGACGTGGGAGCCTGGGTTGCCTGGCCTTATGCGGCGATGTACAGCGATGAGGTGATAAAGCTGGCGCTGCTGGACGCCGGCATTCCGGGTATTACCTTACCCGATGCCCTCCCCGTCACCGCGGACCGCGCCTGGCGCACCTGGCATTTTGCCTTTCACGTAATTGCAGACCTGCCTGAATTCCTCATCAGGGGTAAAGAGCGTGGCTATCTGGAGTGGTTTCTGCGTCGCAAAGCGGCGAATCCCCTCACCTTCAGCGAGGCGGATCTTGACGAGTATCTGCGCATTTTTACGCGCGAAGGTGGCTTACGCGCAGGGCTGGCTTACTATCGCGCTGCCGCCCTCTCCGCTGCGCAAAACCGGGCGCTTAGCGAACGGGGTAAACTCTCTGTTCCTGTTCTGGCACTCAGTGCCGATCAGGGTTCGATTCCTGATATGGCCTCGCCGCTGAGGGCGTTTGCAGAACGCGTTGACGGGCGCGTGATCCCTCGTTGCGGCCATTTTCAGCCAGAAGAGCAGCCTCAGGCCGTCGCCGACGCCCTAAGCGGTTTCTTTAGTGGGGATTAATTCATTGCCCTGAGGTGGATTGGGGGCTATAATGCCGCCCGCTTTTGCATCCGCAAAGCAGAACACTCACCTGCTGCTGGGTCGCCTGTAGTAGGGTTTTAAATACAGAGAGAAATCAATGTTCACTATCGAAGCAGAAGTACGTAACGTGCAGGGTAAGGGTGCGAGCCGCCGCCTGCGTACCGCTAACAAGTTCCCGGCTATCGTTTACGGTGGCGAAGCTGCTCCAGTTTCTATCGAACTGGATCACGACAAAGTATGGAACATGCAGACCAAAGCTGAATTCTACAGCGAAGTTCTGACCATCGTTGTTGGCGGTAAAGAAGAAAAAGTGAAAGTTCAGGCTGTTCAGCGTCACGCGTTCAAGCCAAAACTGACTCACATCGACTTCGTTCGCGCGTAATCGCAAACATGTCGAAAAAAAGCCCCGCTTCGGCGGGGTTTTTTTATGGCGGTTATTTACCGCCAGTAGTACGACGCTGCAGCTGATCGCGCAGGTTGGGTGGTGTACCTTTAATGGTCAGCGTATCGGTGGCCGGATCCCAGAAGATACGTTCCCCCAGCAGCATGGCATCAAAGTTGATGGTTAACCCGCCGCCGCTTCCGGCAAATTTGGTTAACTGACGCAGCGTACTGCGATCCGCCGGGAAGCTCTCTTCCAGCTCATACCCTTTCTCAGCGGTAAATTCCTGGAAACTGACTTCACTGACGCCGGCCAGCTCTTTTGACAGCGACTCCAGCTCAATCTCTTCCCCCGCCTGCAGCTGTTCGTTGCAGTAGCTGTAAACCTGCTGACGCACGTTCTGGCGCTCAGATTTATCGAGCTGCGCTTCCGCCGTGAAGTCATCCACCGCCTGCAGCAGCCCTTTGTTCTGCGCTTTGGCGTTGAGACCTTCGCTGGCACCGAGGAAGTCCATAAAGAAATCGGCCACTTTACGGCCAACACGCCCTTTGAGGAAGGTCAGGTAGCGCGTCGACTCTGGATTGGTTTCCCACTCGGTCAAATCAATACGCGCAACGATATCCGCATGATTGATATCCAGATAATGGGTGGAGCTGATATCCAGCTGCTCATTCACGCGCATACTGCTTAAATTGTTCAGCACGGTGACCAGCAGATACTCGACCGCCAGGTAGCGATAGTGGCAGAACAGAACGATACCGCCGTCGGCAAACGGGTATTTTGCCAGTTCGTCGCGCAGACGCCCGGTTGCCGCGCGGCTAAACGCCAGGAAATCTTCTTCACCCTGACGTTGCAGGCGCAGGCTATCAGCCAGTTCACTCTCGTCGCTGAACAGACCATAGGCTTTATTTTTTGCACTGTAGACGCGGTGCAGTTCCGCCATCATTTCCACAACGGTTGCCGTGGGTTCCAGTAACGAATCGCGCAGCACCACTTCAAGGGTTTGCTCATCACGCTTGATAAGCTGGTGCAAGGCAATCTGGTTGATTTCCAGACTCATGATAAACTCTCCTTTTAGACCGGGCGGTATTCAACCACCACCAGGACATGTGTGCAACAACTGATAAAAAAGGGGAAAAAAAGCTGTTGCTACGGTAATATGTTGCCCTTTCATCAACAAACTGATTTTGATTTATGCCACAACATTCCCGCTACAGTGATGAACACGTTGAACAATTGCTCAGTGAGCTGGTCAACGTACTGGAAAAACATAAAACACCGACCGATCTCTCCCTGATGGTTTTGGGAAATATGGTCACCAACCTTATCAATACCAGCGTTGCTCCGGCTCAGCGTCAGGCGATCGCCAAATCTTTCGCCCAGGCTTTACAGTCTTCCGTTAGCGACGACCAGGCCCATTAAGGGAAACGAACAACAGTTTATGGTGACGAATCGTCAGCGCTACCGTGAAAAAGTCTCCCAGATGGTCAGCTGGGGGCACTGGTTTGCCCTGTTCAACATTCTGCTGGCGACGCTTATCGGCTGTCGTTATCTGTTTGTCGCAGACTGGCCGACGACGCTAACCGGGCGTATTTACTCCTGGATAAGCGTTGTAGGGCACTTTAGCTTTTTGGTTTTCGCCACCTATCTGCTGATCCTCTTCCCGCTGACGTTTATCGTCATGTCGCAGCGTCTGATGCGATTTTTATCCGCCATCCTTGCAACGGCAGGGATGACGCTGCTGCTTATCGACAGTGAAGTGTTCACCCGCTTCCACCTGCATCTCAATCCCATCGTCTGGGAGCTGGTGATTAACCCCGATCAGAACGAAACGGCCCGTGACTGGCAGCTGATGTTTATCAGCGTTCCGGTGATCCTTCTGATAGAGATGCTGTTTGCCACCTGGAGCTGGCAAAAACTGCGCAGCCTGACCCGCCGACGCCATTACGCGAAACCGGTGGCCGCGATCTTTTTCATCTCCTTTATCAGTTCGCACATCATGTATATCTGGGCGGATGCGAACTTCTATCGTCCGATCACCATGCAGCGGGCGAACCTGCCGCTCTCTTATCCAATGACGGCGCGTCGTTTCCTTGAGAAGCACGGGCTGCTGGACGCGCAGGAGTACCAGCGTCGTCTGATTGAGCAAGGGAATCCGGAAGCGGTTAGCGTGCAGTATCCGCTGAGCGATCTGCGCTATCGCGATATGGGACGCGGACAGAACGTCCTGCTGATCACCGTCGATGGTCTGAACTACTCCCGTTACGAGAAGCAGATGCCCGCGCTGGCCGAATTCGCCAGCAAGAACGTGACGTTCACCCAGCATATGAGCTCCGGCAACACCGCCGATGCGGGCATTTTTGGCCTGTTCTATGGCATTTCAGCCGCCTACATGGACGGCGTGCTTTCTGCGCGCATTCCTGCCGCGCTGATCACCGGGCTCAATCAGCAGGGATATCAGTTAGGGTTGTTCTCCTCAGACGGCTTTAACAGCGCGCTGTACCGCCAGGCGCTGCTGTCTGATTTCTCCCTGCCAGCCGCAGAAAGCCAGTCGGACGAGCAGACCGCCAGTCAGTGGATTAACTGGCTGCAGCGTTATGCGCAGGAAGATAACCGCTGGTTCTCCTGGGTTGCCTTTAATGGCACCACGCTCGATGACAGCAATCAGAAAGGCTTTGCGCGCCGCTACAGCCGTGCAGCAGGCAATGTTGATGACCAGATTAGCCGCGTGCTTGATGCCTTACGCGAATCCGGCAAGCTCGAAAACACCGTGGTGATCGTGACGGCAGCCCACGGCGTACCGCTGGGCGACGAAGCGAAGAGTATGAGCTGGTCGCGACCGAATCTGCATGTTCCGCTGGTGATCCACTGGCCGGGCACCCCCGCTCAGCGCATTAACATGCTCACCGAACATAAAGATGTGATGACCACGCTGATGCAACGGCTGCTGCACGTCAGTACACCGGCAAATGAGTATTCACAGGGGCAGGATCTCTTCAGCGCCACGCGTCGCCACAACTGGGTCACGGCAGCGGGCAATGATACGCTGGCGGTCACCACGCCAATGCTGACGCTGGTATTGAACAATAACGGAAACTACCAGACGTATAATCTGCAGGGTGAACGGCTGAAAGACCAGAAACCGCAGTTGAATCTGCTGCTACAGGTTCTGACGGATGAGAAACGGTTTATCGCTAACTGATTAATTATAAACCAGTTAGCCTCAGATTCCCTTGCATTCAAAACGGAATCGAGTAGTATTCATTTCATGCGTCGGCACGTAGCGCAGCCTGGTAGCGCACCGTCATGGGGTGTCGGGGGTCGGAGGTTCAAATCCTCTCGTGCCGACCAAAACTATTTAAAAACCAGCCATATGGCTGGTTTTTTTGTGCACAAAAAAAGCCAACCCGCAGGCTGGCTTTTGAGATCGCAAGTGAACGCTTAGTGCTTGTCGCGCCCGCCAAGGAAGAAAATACCCAGCGGAATGGCAAGCAGGACGGTGAACACCAGGCTGTAAACGAAGATCATCGCCGACTGCAGGACATACATGCTGGTCGTCCACGCAGAGAGTGGAATGTTGTACTGTTCGATGACGCCGACAATAGTTGCCCGGCCCACGCACGCGGCCGCAATCATAAACACAACCAGCAGCGCCAGGAGGAACTTACGGCCTTCAGGTGTTTTCAGTTTTGCACGAATCATCTCTCTTCCCTTTACAGATGAATAACATTATGTATGCCTTAAAATAACACGATCTGCCGCCAGACTCCACAGAAGTACAAACCACCACAAAAATGGCACTGCATTAGCTCATTACACTGCTTTTATTGAAAATGTAAGTAAATCACGCTAATCATTCATGGGCGTTATGCTAATCTCATCAGGATGGTTTTGACATAAAGGAATGACTGTGAAAAACGCACCTAAATTTGCCCTTGCCCTGATCGCCGCCGCGTGCGTCAGCACCAGCGCCTTCGCAACTGAAAGCCAGAAGGTGCAGCCTCTGGAAAAAATCGCGCCTTATCCGCAAGCGGAAAAAGGCATGAAGCGTCAGGTGATCCAGTTACCGGCTCAGCAAAATGAAGCGAATTTCAAAGTGGAACTGTTGATCGGCCAGACGCTGGAAGTGGATTGCAACCAGCATCGTCTCGGCGGACAGCTGGAAAGCAAAACGCTGGAAGGCTGGGGCTACGACTACTTTATCTTTGATAAAGTGACGTCACCGGTTTCCACCATGATGGCCTGCCCGGATGGCAAGAAAGAGAAGAAATTCGTGACCGCGTATCTGGGTGATAATAGCCTGTTACGCTACAACAGCAAGCTGCCAATCGTGGTGTATACGCCGGAAAACGTGGAAGTGAAATATCGCGTGTGGAAGGCGGATGAAAATATCGGACAAGCGGTAGTACGTTAAGAATAAGTCGGGTGGCGGCTTCGCCTTACCCGACCCGGAATGGGTGTGCTCTGGTGCCCTCACCCCAACCCTCTCCCACCGGGAGAGGGAGAAAACACTAAAAACGGTAACGGATGTTACCGTTTTGCTTTTACCTTACAGCGCGATATCCGCCACCGGTTTGTTTTCTGCCTGCGGCTTCAGCTCCGCTTTTGGTGCAGCATCAGCAGCCTGCGGCTTAACGTATTGCAGCTGCAGCACGCGGCTGGTGTATTCCAGCTCCTGCTCCGTCGCGTCCACGTTACCGTTCAGCTTCGTACCGTAGGATGGAATAATCGTTTTCAGCTTCGCCTGCCATTCCGGCGTGGCGACTTTATCTTTAAACACTTTTTCCATCAGGTGCAGCATGATAGGTGCAGCGGTAGAGGCACCAGGGGAAGCCCCCAGCAGGGCGGCAATAGTGCCGTCTTTATCGCTTACCACTTCGGTACCCAGACGCAGCACACCGCCCTCTTTCGGATCGCGTTTGATGATCTGTACGCGCTGACCCGCCTGCCACAGACGCCAGTCTTCTTTCTTCGCCTGCGGATAGTACTCTTTCAGCGCCTCGAAGCGTTCTTCATCAGAAAGCATCACCTGGCTAATCAGGTATTTCACCAGATCGAAGTTATCCAGCCCGACATCCATCATTGGCTTCACGTTTGAGGTGGTGGTTGCGCTCAGCAGATCCCACAACGAGCCGTTTTTCAGGAACTTAGTGGAGAAGGTTGCAAACGGCCCGAACAGCACCACACGCTTACCATCAAGCATACGGGTATCGATGTGTGGAACGGACATTGGCGGCGCCCCCACGGAGGCCTGACCATACACTTTTGCCAGATGACGGTTCACCACTTCCGGGTTTTCCGATACCAGGAACTGACCGCCCACCGGGAAGCCCGCGTAGTCGTCCGCTTCCGGAATACCGGACTCCTGCAGCAGTTTCAGCGCCGCACCGCCCGCACCAATAAAGACAAACTTTGCCTTGATGACGTGCTCGGCTTCGTTGTTTTTCAGATCGGCAACGGTCACGCTCCAGCTGTTGTCAGCGTTGCGCTTAAAGCCACGCACTTCGGTGCTGAGCTGCAGATTGAAGTTCTCTTTTTTCTTCAGAGAGGCCACCAGCTGACGGGTGATTTCGCCATAGTTGACGTCAGTACCAATCTCAGTACGGGTTGCCGCCACCTTCTGGTTCGGGTCACGACCTTCCATCACCAGCGGTGCCCACTCTTTGATCTGCGCGTGATCTTCAGAATATTTCATGCCGCGGAACAGCGTGCTCTGCTGCAGCGCCGCGTAGCGTGCGCGCAGGAAGTTCACGTTCTGCTCGCCCCACACAAAGCTCATGTGCGGCACGGTGTTGATGAAGGAGTGCGGATCGTGCAACACGCCGCTGTTCACCTGGTGAGACCAGAACTGGCGAGAAATCTGGAATGCTTCGTTGATCTCTACCGCCTTCTCGATACTAATGGAACCGTCCTTTTTCTGCGGCGTATAGTTCAGTTCCATGAGTGCCGAATGTCCGGTACCGGCGTTATTCCAGCCGTTTGAGCTTTCCTGCGCCACGCCATCGAGGCGCTCGACCATGGTCATTGACCAGTCCGGCTGAAGCTCTTGCAGATAGGTTCCCAGCGTGGCGCTCATGATGCCGCCGCCAATTAAAAGGACGTCCGTTTCCTGCTCTTTTGGTGCGTCAGCTTTCGCCGCCATGGAGACGGTGTTCAGCCCCACGGCCAGAGAAAAGAGCATGGCAGTCATTTTTTTCATAATTTTGCCTTAGTTGAGTAGTGCTTGAAGCGTGGAAATTGCAGGTGAAAAAAGCTGCGGGGGGAACGGTAGCAACTTTTAAATATTGTTTAAAGGTTACGAAATTATTGTAATTGTGAAATTTAATGATGGATTGTTTGTGTGGGATTGCCGGATGAAACTGGCAAGGCGCGTTATTTCTGGTTACTATGCTGCACTTTGTGATCGCGCGCACGGAAGCCCGCCCTAATCTGCGAATTGTTATGTCATTACCCCATGCTTCTCTTTCCCGTGAAGACCAGGTCGCCACGGTGCTGCGTTCCCCTCAACTGCTGCTACGCGAAACGCTGGCAGGCGTAATTACCGCTCTGGCCCTCATTCCTGAGGTGATCTCCTTTTCCGTGGTCGCAGGCGTTGACCCAAAGGTCAGCCTGATTGCCTCTGTGGTGCTGTGTCTGACCCTTTCAGCGTTCGGCGGTCGTCGTGCGATGGTCACAGCAGCTGCGGGCTCCGTCGCGCTGGTGATTGGCCCGATGGTGCATCAGCACGGCGTGCAGTACATCCTGCCGGCGGTCCTGATGGCGGGGATAATCCAGATTCTGTTCGGCGTGCTCGGAATGGCGCGCCTGATGCGCTTTATTCCCCAGTCGGTGATGACCGGCTTCGTAAATGCGCTGGGATTGTTAATTTTCTTCGCGCAGGTTCCCCATTTCTGGAGCCGCAGCCCGCTGATTGTGGGCCTGTTCGTGCTGACGCTGCTGATTGTGCTGTGGGTGCCGCGTTTTGTTAAAAGCATCCCGTCACCGCTTATTGCGATTGTACTGCTCACCCTGTTCACCGTGACCAGCGGACAGGTTCTCCCGACGGTGGGGGATGAAGGTTCTATGAGCAGTGGTTTGCCAGGGATGACGCAGCTGCTCGTCCCGCTGAATATGGAAACGCTCAGCATCATCTGGCCATGCGCGCTGAGTATCGCTTTTGTCGGCCTGCTGGAATCACTGCTGACGGCAAAACTGGTGGATGAACTGACCGCGACGACGTCCAGCAAACGCCGTGAAAGTATCGGCCTCGGCGCAGGGAATATTCTTGCCGGGTTGTACGGCGGTATCGCGGGCTGTGCCATGATCGGACAAACCATCGTCAACGTGGAGATGGGCAAAGGTCGCAGTCGCGTCTCAACTTTTGCAGCGGGCATGGTGCTGCTGGTGCTGGTCACCGCCCTCAGTGAGGTGATGGCAAAAATCCCTATGGCCGTTCTGGCCGGGATCATGGCGATTGTTGCCATCAAAACGTTTAACTGGCACAGCCTTCAGCCTGCCACGTTAAAAAATGCGCCCATTGCCGAAACGGTTGTGATGCTGATTACCGTTGCAGCAACGGTTTCAACCGGTAACCTGGCCATTGGCGTGCTGGGCGGGATTATTGTGATGGCATTGCTTCCCGCCCGGCTCAAGCGTCGGCTTAAAGAAGAAAAATCGTTGCAAGCCCAAGAAAAATAAAGAAACCGCCGGTATCGGTGATGGCGGTAATCATCACGCTCGACCCCACCGCGGGGTCGCGCCCCAGTTTGGTCATCGTCAGGGGGATAATGACCCCCATCATGGAGGCCACCAGCAGATTCAGCACCATCGCCAGCATCATCACCCCGCCTAACGCCATATCATCGTACAGCCACCAGGTAATGCCGCCCATAATGCCGCCCCACACCAGGCCGTTAATCAGCGCCACCCCCATCTCCCTGAAGATCAGGAAGGCGAAGTTACCCGGCTGAATGTTCTCCAGCGCCAGTGCACGGACGATCATGGTAATGGTCTGGTTGCCGGTGTTGCCGCCAATGCCGGCCACAATCGGCATCAGCGAGGCCAGCGCGACCAGTTGTGAAATGGTGTGTTCAAAGCCGTCGATCACCCGTGAGGCGATAAATGCAGTGCAGAGGTTAATGGCGAGCCATGCCCAGCGGGTTTTCACCGCCTTGCCGACGGAGGCGTGGACGTCATCTTCGGCGCTGATCCCGCCGAGCGCACGTAAATCGTTATCGGTCTCTTCGTAAACCACGTCAACGATCTCATCGATGGTCAGACGCCCCATCAGTTTACCCACAGAATCGACGACCGCCGCGCTCACAAGGTCGTCACGTTCGAAGGTACGGGCCGCTTTTTCCGCGTCGTCTTCCGGGGAGAAGACCATCGGCTCGGTTTCCATCACCTCACTCACCCGCCGCTGGGTGCTGTTGAGCAGGATCGTTTTAAGCTCCAGCTCGCCAAGCAGAGTTTTATCCCGGGAGGTGACGAACAGCTTATCGGTGTTGTCCGGCATGCTGCCCAGGCGACGCAGATAGCGCTGCACCGTACCGAGAGTTACGTCCGGGCGCACCATGATGACGCCAAACTCCATAATGGCGCCCACGCTGTGTTTGTCATAGTGCATCACCTGACGCACGCGTGCCCGCTCTTCCGCAGGCAGCGAAGCCAGCAGTCGCCCGGTCAGGTTTCGCGGCAGGTGCTGAACGAGGTAAATCTGCTCGTCAATGTCCAGCGTCTGCAGGGCATCGAGGATATCCCGGTCGCTCATCTCATCAATGAGATCGTCCCAGACGTTTTCAGAGGCTTCCAGCAACACCTGCCCGCGCTCGTGATCCTGCACCAGACGCCACAGGGCGTGACGCTCTTCCGAGGGGAGGGCTTCCAGGGTATCCGCCAGATCTGGCGGAGGTAAATGAGCAACCAGCGCACCTACCTCAGCAATATCGTCGGCCAGCGTGCCGACATCATATTGCTCAGCCAGGGTCAGTTTGCCCAGTAACGCAGAGGTGACCGCTTTATCCGTCGTGAGGAGCCAGATGAGACGCGCACGTTCCTGGTCGCGCTGCCTGGCACTGTTTTTCTTTAAAACCGACATTAATCATAAATCCATGAAATAAGTTGGCTTTAAGCATAGCGCGGAGATATGTAAATAAGAATAAACAACGGGGCGGGATGGAGAAAAAATCGGCATAACGTGCACGATTTATCCCCTCTCCCCGTGGGAGAGGGTTAGGATGAAGGCTTCAGGCCGTGCGCGCCACCGCATCGCGAGACGCCGCATCGCGCTCCTCACCGGTCAGCTCGCTCAGCTTGCCGTCACGCATCTCCAGCAGCCGGTCGGCGTGAATGAAGTAGTGATCGTCATGGCTGATGGCAAAGATGGTTTTGCCCATCGCCTGCATCAGCGGCAGCAGCACCTGGTAGAACTCGCGGCGGAAATGCGGGTCCTGATCCGCCGCCCACTCGTCCAGCAGAATGATGTCGCGCTCTTCCGCCAGAGCCAGCAGCAGCGCCACGCGCTTTTTCTGGCCTTTCGAGAGCTTCAGGTTCAGGATCTTGCCGTCCTGCAGCTCAAGCTTGTGCGACATCTGCAGATGCGCCAGCCACTTCTCCACCAGCGCCGGGTTAGCCTGTTGCCCTTCCGGCCCCAGCAGCTGGTCGAAGAGCCAGACATCGGTGAATACCGCCGAGAACAGCTTGCGATAATCCTCAGGCTTCTCTGCGCTGAGCGCGCGGCCATCCAGCAGAATGTCACCCGATTGCGGCTGATATAACCCCGTCAGCAACATCGCCAGCGTCGATTTCCCGCTGCCGTTACCGCCAATGAGAAACAGCAGTTCGCCGCGATGAATCGTCAGATTGACCGGCCCCACGGAAAAGGCGTTGTCCTGGTAGCGGAATGTGACGTTACGCAGTTCCAGCGTTTGCCAGTTCGGGAAGGCCTGAGGGCGCGGGAACTCGGCTTTGAACGGCGCAAGGTCGAACTTTTTGAGCTTATTGAACGCCACCTGCGCGCTCAGCAAGGTGGGCAATGCACCGACGGCAGAGAGCAGCGGTGTGCGCAAAAACAGCAGCGTCAGGGAGTAAGTTGCCGCTACATTGGTATCGGCCCAGCCCAGGCTGTTGGCCATCCAGAAGACCAGGCCAATCGCGCCCAGCATCATAATGTTTGACCAGTTAACCGCGCTCAAGTGGAATGTATCGGCACGGATAATATGGTGCCGGTATTCACGCGCGTCCGGGATGTAGAGGTTGTTGAAGATATGCTCGGCACGCTCGCGGTTCAGGGTCAGCTCTTTACGCCCTTCCAGTACCGTCTGGTAATCGTTATAGAGTTTGTCCTCGGTTTCACGCAGTACCGCCATGTGTTTGTAGACACGGGAAACCAGCAGAAAACCACCCCAGATGGTGATAGTAATCCACAGTGCCGTAACGGCCAGCATCTTGCTGGAGAGCCAGGCGAGATAGGCCGCCGAGCCAACAGTCAGGATAATGCCCTGTACCAGCTCCGGCAGACGGACAAACGCAATGGTGATGGCGCGCACGTCGCTGGTCAGTCCCGCCAGCAAAGAGGCGCTGCCGAGCTGCTCGACGCGTTCCACCTGGGTATCCAGGATCCGCTTGATAAACTCGCTGCGCAGGCGGAAGACGAAATGATGCCCGAGAGCCGTCAGCGCCAGTTGGGAACCCAGCGTGACCGCCATCAGCAGCAATAACAACCCCAGAAATTCCGGCAGAACGGACAGCGAGGTGTCGACCATTTCGATCAAACGCACGTTGATGAAGGCGATAAGACCAATACCTAATGCGGCGCTGGCAAGGCTTAGCGCCATTACCGCAATAAAGGGCCAGCGATACTGACGCCAGACAAGAAGAAGTAGTTGCATGCAGGCAATCCGGACAATAAAAATCAGCCAGCAGTGTAAACTGCCCTGCGTTTACATCAAGAATAATTCTTATTTTTGTTTGCCTGGCGCGGTCTGGCGGAAAGTCAGGTTAAAGCGGAACTCGCCCGTCTGCGGATGGACGCCAGGCTTCAGTGGCTGAATGCCGTGATAATAGAGCCGCGACTCCCTGCCCCACACCACCACATCCCCATGCTCCAGCATCAGACGCTGGAGAGGATCGTTGCGGCGTAATCCGCCGAACTGGAATATGGCGGGCAGACCCAGGGATACCGAGACGATCGGCGCACGCAGATCGGGTTCATCTTTATCCTGATGCAGCGAAAGTTTCGCCCCAACGCCATAGCGGTTGATAAGACAGGCATCCGGTTGAAAATCGGGATAGGTGGCCTCGACGGCGGCATCATGGCAGAGCGCCTGAAAAACCGCAGGCATGGGCGGCCAGGGCTTGCCGGTGACGGGATCGTCCGGGGCATAGAGATAGCCCCGTTCGTTGGTTGCCCATCCTGCCGTACCGCAGTTGGTCATCGCCACCGACATGGTGTAGCCGCCAGGCGTCACCATATGTCGGAATGGCGAAACGGCCGCGACGTCCTGGATCCCGGCCAGCAGCGCCGAGGCCCGGGAGAGTGCAAACCGGCGCAGGATCACCGCGCCAGGCGCTAGCGGCTCCTGCCAGGGTTCTGCATCCGCAAAGAGATCGAGCATTATCCCTCCTGATTCCTGGACTCACGTTTCAATAATAGCGCCTTTCGTTCCGTCCCCCAGCGATAGCCCGAAAGCGCTCCGTCCTGGCGTACAACACGATGACAAGGGATGACGATCGCCAGTTTATTTGCGGCACACGCTGCGGCCACCGCACGTACCGCGCCAGGTTTGCCAATCGCCTGCGCCACCTGCTGGTAGCTGGCTGTTTCACCGCAGGGAATATTGCGCAGGGCCTGCCAGACCTGCTGCTGGAAAGCGGTTCCGCGAATATCCAGCGGCAGAGCCAGCGGCACGCCACGGTTATCGATAGTATGAATAACCTGAGCAATACGTCGGGCAAATTCGCCTTCCAGCGGCGCGCGTTCAGCGTCCGGAAACAGCGACAAAATCTCCTGGGTGACTTTGGCATCATCATCGCCCAGCAATATTGCGCAGATCCCCCGCTCGCTTTCACCCACCAGACAGCGGCCTAAGGCACACTCGCTGATGGCATAGCGCACTGCGACATCCCCTTTACGGTACTGCTTTGCCGTCATGCCCAGCGCGTCGTTGGCTTTACGATAGTAGCTGCTGCTGTCCGGGAACCCTGCCGCCAGCACGGCATCGGTTATTTTATCCCCGTGGGCGAGCGCATCGCGCAGGCGCTGCCCTCGCGCTGCCTGCTGCCAGGCTTTTGGCGTCATCCCGGTCACGGATTTAAACAGGCGGTGAAAATGGAAAGGACTCATGGCAACCTGCTGCGCCAGCATTTCCAGCGTTAACGCGGGATCCTGCTCCAGCAGGCGGCAGGCGCGCTCCACTTTTGCCAGCTTCTCTTCCTGCGGGTCGCGTTTGTCCGGTCGGCAACGCTTGCACGGCCGAAACCCTGCCTGAACAGCATGGTGCACATCGGGGTAAAAGTGGACATTTTTACGCAGCGCGTGTCGGGCGCGACAGGACGGACGACATACGATCCCTGTCGTCTGGACGGCAAAGACAAATTGTTCGTCAGCACGCGGATCGCGGGCCAGCACAGCCTGCCAGCGATCCTCATCGGTCATATAAGTCGGGTTTTTCATCATCGGCTCCTCTTACAAGCATACCTACAGCTTGCCTGAGCGCCAGCAATCAAAAACCCGCAACCTTGCTTTTTAATTCTTTTCGCTCACCAGGAAGCTGTCGAACTGCGGTGAACTCCAGGTTTTAAAGCCGTCGGCCTCTTTGGTGATCATATACACCGCCAGCCCTTGCTGGCGAACCACCTCTTTGGCTTTCTCTGTACCGAGTACCATTAACCCGGTATCCCAGGCATCGGCTTCCAGCGCCGTCGGGGCAATCACCGTAACCGAGACCAGATTATGCGTAATAGGTCGCCCGGTCTGGGGGTCAATAACATGCGAGATCCGCTTCCCGTCGAGCTCGTAATAGTTACGGTAGCTGCCGGAGGTGCTGATGCCATGGCCGTTAATATCGACAATCGCCTGCACCGCATTTTGCTGGTCGGTCGGTTTTTGAATCGCCACACGCCACGGTTTGCCGCTGGCGTTCATCCCCCGGCTGACCAATGCGCCCCCCACGGAGACCAGATAACGCGGGATGCCTTCCTGAGCCATCAGTGCGGCCAGATGATCCGCCGCATAACCTTCCCCGACTGTCGACAGGTCAACAAACAGGTCGGGGATGTCTTTTTGCAGATACTGTTGCCCGTACTGGTTGATCACCGTCAGGTGCTGAAGCCCTGTCCGGGCACGGGCGTCGTCAATGGCCGCCTGATCGGGGGTGGTCACCGGCTGCTTATTTGGGCCGAATCCCCAGAGGTTAACTAACGGCCCCACGGTCACGTCCATCGCACCGTGGGTTTTATAGCCCACGCGCATCGATTCGGTCACGATATCGGCCATCTCCTCGCTCACCGGCCACAGGGACGTGCTGGTAGAGAGGTTAAAGCGCATCAGCGCCGAGTCGTTTTTGTAGGTGGATAGCAGCTGATCGTCGGCATCCAGCTGAGACTGAATTTTGCCGCGAAGTTCTTCTGCGCGTGCTTTATCAAGGTTCATTACGCTGACGCGCCAGAATGTCCCCATCGTTTTGCCTTCCAGCACCGTCGCCGCTGGCGCGTCGGTGTGTGCCACAGGCGTGGAAGAGTCACATGCGGTCAGGAAAAAAAAGGTTGCCAGGACGCTGGCGCGTAAAAAAGTCATGTCCATTCATTATTATCCTCATGCCAGGGCGGCAAGAGTACACCAAAATGCGGGAATTGAAAGGCCTTAAAAAAGGCAATAAAAAGGGGCCAGCCGGCCCCTTTGTTACACTGAAAAGCGATTAGAACTGGTAAACCAGACCCAGTGCTACGATATCGTCAGTGCTGATACCTGCATTACGGGTGAACTCTTTGTCATCCAGCAGGTTGATTTTGTAGTCCACATAGGTAGACATGTTTTTGTTGAAGTAGTAAGTCGCACCCACATCAACATATTTCAGCAGATCCTGATCGCCGTAACCTTCAATGTCCTTACCTTTGGACTGCAGGTATGCCACGGAAGGACGCAGGCCGAAGTCGAACTGGTACTGAGCAACCACTTCGAAGTTCTGCGCTTTGTTAGCAAAGCCGTAAATATCGCTGCTGCTCTGAGAGTTGCCGAAACGGGTTGCGTTGTAAGTCTGGGAGTATTGCGCCGCCAGGTAGATGTTGTTGGCGTCGTATTTCAGACCACCAGAATAGACTTCAGCGCGATCGCCTTCGCCTTTCAGCGCAGGGTTAGCGGTGTTGTTCTGGTCAGCAGTACGTTTGGAAGAAGACATTGCACCACCGATGCTGAAGCCTTCACCCAGGTTATAGGTCAGGGACGCGCCGTAACCGTCACCGTTCTGTTTCAGGGTGCTGCGGCCGGTGTCGTTTTCACCGCTTACGCTGCCGTTTTTCCCCTGATACTGCAGAGCAAAGTTCAGGCCATCAACCAGACCGAAGAAGTCCTGGTTACGGTAAGTTGCTACACCGTTAGCACGGGATTGCAGGAAGTTATCTGAACCATAAGTGTCGCCGCCGAATTCTGGCAGAACGTCAGTCCAGGAGGTTACGTCGTAGATCACGCCATAGTTACGACCATAATCGAATGAACCCGCGTCAGCGAATTTCAGACCCGCGAACGCCACACGCGTCCAGGCCTGGTTGTCGCTTTCAGTCGTGTTACCCTGAATCTGGTATTCCCACTGGCCGTAACCGGTCAGTTGATCGTTAACCTGAGTTTCGCCTTTGAAGCCAAGACGCATGTAGGTCTGGTCGCCATCCTGACCGTCGTCATCAGAGAAATAGTGCAGACCATCGACTTTGCCGTACAGATCTAATTTGTTGCCGTCTTTGTTATAAATTTCAGCCGCATTTGCTGCGCCTGCTACCAGCAGTGCTGGTACCAGGAGGGACAGTACTTTAACTTTCATTTTATTAACCCTCTGTTATATGCCTTATTATTACCACTGCTTACCGGTTAACCCTCTTAACCAGTCGGCAATTTCATTCTCCTCAAAATTACAGAATAATCCAACAGGAATATGATACGAAAACTTTGAAAATGTTTCATTTCACTATCAAGATGTTTCAATTTGTAAACATCAAGGAACTTTTACAAAGCACAAAGCGCTTAGAAAATTAGCACTAATAATCAAGCGAAAATATATGCTCATATAAATCAATCGCTTGCGATAAAGAAAATTACAGCACTGAATGACAAAACAAGATCGTGCGTAATCACTAAAATAACTCTCGCTATCATCATTAACTTTATTTATTACCGTCATTCAGCTTTGAATGTCTGTTTATCCCTAATTCAACCGGATGCTTCGCATTCGGTTTTTTTTTACCTTTCTTTACGTAATTATTCTTTTTTTGTGCTACCGCACAGAAATCATAACGACTATTAACTAAATTCGCCTGAAACCCCTTCCGCATAAAACGCAACGCAAAAAAACATAATTTCTTGTTTATTCGTGCTATTCTCTGTCTGATATCGAGCGTAATCTATACATTCACCTCGGGTATGTACACATTTAATACAGACCATTCAGTAGTACTCACAGAGGAAAAAGTCGCGTGTTCAAAGGCTATGAGGCTGGAAATTCAGTTATTACCCTTTATACTGCCCTATCGCCATAAAGCACGGCCATTACGGGTTAAACATATCAATGAGTCAGACTGAAACTACCGCCCCGAGCAAATTCTCCCTTCTCCCCGGGAGCATCACCCGTTTCTTTCTTCTTTTGATCGTTGTGCTGTTGGTCACGATGGGGGTTATGGTTCAGAGCGCGGTGAACGCCTGGCTGAAGGATAAGAGCTATCAGGTCGTTGATATAACGCATGCCGTGCACAAGCGCATTGACACCTGGCGCTACGCCACCTGGCAGATTTACGACAATATCGCGGCCGCCCCGGCGACATCGTCAGGCGAAGGGCTGCAGGAAACGCGCCTGAAACAGGACGTTTACTACCTGGAAAAGCCGCAGCGCAAAACGGAAGCGCTTATTTTCGGCTCGCACGACAGCGCGACGCTTGAGATGACGCAGCGTATTTCGACCTATCTCGATACCCTCTGGGGTGCCGAGACGGTGCCATGGTCGATGTACTATCTGAACGGTCAGGATAACAGCATGATCCTGATTTCGACCCTGCCGCTTAAAGATCTCTCCTCGGGTTTTAAAGAGACGACCGTGGGCAGCATAGTCGATTCCCGCCGGGCAGAAATGCTGCAGCAGGCGAACGCCCTTGATGAACGAGAGAGTTTCTCTTCCCTGCGCCGTCTGGCCTGGCAAAATGGCCATTACTTTACCCTGCGCACCACCTTTAACCAGCCAGGACATCTGGCGACGGTTGTGGCGTTCGATCTGCCGATTAACGATCTGATCCCGCCGGATATGCCGCTCGACAGCTTCCGTCTGGAGCCGGACAGCAGTACCCAGAACATGCGTGCCGCCTCGGACAAAGAGGCCGCAGAAAGCGTTTCTATCTCCTTTAACGGCTCGAAGATTGAAATTGCCTCTTCGCTGAACTCAACCGGTATGCGCCTGGTATGGCAGGTGCCGTTTGGCACGCTGCTGCTCGACACCCTGCAAAATATCCTGTTACCGCTGCTGCTGAATATTGGGCTGCTGGCGCTGGCGCTGTTTGGCTACAGTACGTTCCGTTTCCAGCCCGGGCGTCAGAGCGATGCCTCTACGGTCCCGGCCGGAACCAGTAATGAATTGCGCGTATTACGTGCCCTGAATGAAGAAATCATCTCAGTACTGCCGCTGGGTGTGCTGGTTCACGACCAGGAAGCCAACCGCACGGTGATGAGCAATAAAATTGCCGACCATCTGCTGCCGCATCTTAACCTGCAGAACATCACCACCATGGCGGATCAGCATCAGGGGGTGATTCAGGCCACCGTCAATAATGAACTGTACGAGATCCGTCAGTTCCGCAGCCAGGTCGCCTCCCGCACGCAGATCTTCATTATTCGCGATCAGGATCGCGAAGTGCTGGTGAACAAAAAACTGAAGCAGGCGCAAAGACTGTATGAGAAAAATCAGCAGGGTCGCGCCGCGTTTATGCAAAATATTGGTGATGCCTTCAAACAGCCATTAAGAACGCTGGCGACGCAGGCGGCGGCGTTGAGCACGCCTGAAAGCCAACAGCTGGCAAGCCAGGCGGATTCGCTGGTGCGGATGGTGGATGAGATCCAGCTCGCGAACATGCTCGAGAACGACTTCTGGAAAGGCACGCCGACCCTCTTCTCGATTCAGGATCTGATTGACGAAGTAGTGCCGGAAGTTCTGCCGGTGATTAAGCGCAAAGGTCTGCAGCTGCTGATCAACAACCATCTGCCGGCCAACGACGAACGTCACGGCGATCGTGAGGCGCTGCGTAGAATTCTGCTGATGATTATTCAGTACGCCGTCACCACCACGCAAATTGGCAAAATCACGCTTGAGGTCAATACCGACGAGTCCGCGGAGGATCGTCTGACGTTCCGTATCCTCGATACCGGTGAAGGCGTTACAACCAGTGAGATTGATAATCTGCACTTCCCGTTCCTGAACGATACCCAAAGCGATCGCTACGGTAAGGCTAATGCTCTGACCTTCTGGCTGTGCGATCAGCTGGCGCGCAAGCTTGGCGGCCATCTGAACATTAAAGCCCGTGAATCGCTTGGCACCCGTTATTCGCTGCACGTAAAAATGGCCGCCAATCCTCAGGAAGAAGATGAAGAACGCCTGCTGGACGATGTGGTTGTGATGGTGGATGTGACTTCGAACGAGATCCGCAATATCGTGGTACGCCTGCTGGAAAACTGGGGTGCGGCCTGCATCACGCCGGATGAAAGACTCTCAAGTCAAGAATTTGATCTGTTTTTAACTGATAATCCGTCTAATCTTACTGCCTCCGGCTTGCTTTTAAGCGATGATGAGCCAGGCGTGCGAAAAATCGGCCCAGGCCAGCTGCGCGTCAACTTTAATATAAGCAATGCGATGCAGGAAGCTGTACTACAACTAATAGAAGAGCAACTGGCGCAGGAAGAGATAGCGGAATCCCCGTTAGGCGGCAATGAAAATGCCGAGCTTCACGCCAGCGGATATTATTCACTCTTTGTTGATACAGTACCAGATGATGTTAAGCGGTTGTATACTGAGTCCGCTGCGAATGATTTTGCAGCGCTGGCGCAGACAGCACACCGGCTTAAAGGGGTGTTTGCCATGCTTAATCTGGTTCCCGGCAAGCAGTTATGTGAAACGCTGGAACATCTAATTCGTGAGAAAGATGCCTCTGGCATTGAAAAATACATCAGCGACATTGACGCCTACGTCAAAAGCTTGCTGTAGCAAGGTAGCCTAATACATGAACAATATGAACGTAATTATTGCCGATGACCATCCGATTGTACTGTTCGGTATTCGCAAATCACTTGAACAGATCGAGTGGGTGAATGTAGTCGGTGAATTTGAAGACTCTACAGCACTGATCAATAACCTCCCAAAACTTGATGCACACGTGCTCATTACCGATCTCTCCATGCCTGGAGACAAATACGGTGATGGGATCACGCTCATCAAATATATTAAACGTCACTTCCCGGACATCTCGATCATTGTTCTGACCATGAATAACAACCCGGCGATTCTGAGCGCCGTGCTGGATCTGGATATCGAAGGGATTGTACTGAAACAGGGCGCACCAACTGACCTGCCTAAAGCGCTGGCTGCGCTGCAGAAAGGCAAAAAGTTCACCCCTGAGAGCGTCTCTCGTCTGCTGGAAAAAATCAGTGCAGGTGGCTACGGTGACAAACGCCTGTCGCCAAAAGAGAGCGAAGTTCTGCGTCTTTTCGCTGAAGGTTTCCTCGTGACCGAGATTGCCAAGAAGTTGAACCGCAGTATTAAAACCATCAGTAGCCAGAAGAAATCAGCCATGATGAAACTGGGCGTGGACAACGATATCGCGCTGCTGAACTATCTCTCCTCCGTGACGCTGAGCGCGACGGATAAGGATTGATCCAGGACGGGTGTGCGTTCTGATGCCCTCACCCCGTCCCTCTCCCACGGGG
>NZ_JALW01000043.1:0-27094 GCF_000710795.1 Enterobacter sp. T1-1
GAAAATTGTGCGGCCTGATGCCCTCACCCCGGCCCTCTCCCACCGGGAGAGGGAGAAACAGGGTGTTAAGCCGAAATCTGCTCCATCGCCTGCAAAATACGTTTATCCGAAATCGGATACGGCGTACCGAGCTGCTGGGCAAAGAAGCTGACGCGTAACTCTTCGATCATCCAGCGGATCGCCTGAACGTCTTCATCGTCACGACGTGCCGGTGGCAGTTTGTTCAACCACTGCTGCCACGCCTGCTGCACGTTTTCCACTTTCAGCATCTGGGCACGGTCACGATGCGGATCGATGGCCATTTTCTCCAGCCGTTTTTCAATCGCCTGCAGGTAACGCAGCGTGTCGCCGAGACGGTTGAAGCCATTGCCGGTGACAAAGCCGCGGTACACCAGGCCCGCCATCTGCGCTTTGACATCCGACAGCCCCAGCGCCATGGTCATATCCACGCGCCCTTTCAGGCGTTTGTTGATATTGAACACGGTGGTGAGGATCTGCTCGACCTGTTTGGCAATATCCACCACGGTGTCGTTCAGCTCCGCGCGTACCTTTTCATGAAGCTGAGCAAAGCCCTCTTCTGACCAGACCGGACCGCCCGCCTCGTGGATCAGCTTGTCCACGCCGCAGGAGATGCAGTCGTCGATCAGATCCAGCACTTTGCCGTACGGGTTAAAGTACAGCCCCAGCTTGGCTTTGTTCGGCAGCTTCTCGTGCAGATACTTGATCGGCGACGGGATGTTGAGCAGCAACAGGCGGCGCAGCCCGCGCCACATCATCTGCTGCTGTTCCTGCGGGTTATCAAACAGCTTGATCGCCACGCTGTCGCGCTCATCCACCAGCGCAGGCCAGGCCTTCACTTTGTAGTTGCCGCGTTTTTGCTCGTAGCTTTCGGGGAGCTGACCAAAGCTCCAGATGTGCAGCCCGCTCTGCTCAATCCCATCATCCGCCACTGCGGACAAGGTCTCCTGCACTTTGCCTTTCAGCGCCTCTTTCAGCGCGGTGAGCGAACGGCCTTCCTGCAGCTTCTTGTTTTTATCGTCCACCACGCGGAAGGTGATTTTCAGGTGATCGGGCACCTGACCCCAGTTCCAGTCTTCGCGGTCAATGGTGGTACCGGTCATGCGGCGGAACTCACGCTCCAGCGCATCCAGCAGCGGCAGTTCCAGCGGCGTGACGCGGCCTAAAAACGCTTCGGCGTAGTTAGGGGCCGGAACAAAGTTACGCCGCACCGGTTTCGGCAGCGATTTGATCAGCGCAATCACCAGTTCGCGGCGCAGGCCGGGAATTTGCCACTCAAAGCCGCTCTCATCCACCTGGTTTAGCAGTGGCAGCGGGATATGAACGGTGACACCATCCGCGTCCGTTCCCGGCTCAAACTGATAGGTCAGCCGCAGCTTAAGGTTGCCCTGATGCCAGAAGTTCGGGTAGTCGAGCTTACTGACCGACTCCGCCCCTTCTTTAATCAGCATGCTCTTTTCAAAGTTGAGCAGATCCGGCGTCTCTTTGCTGGCCTTCTTCCACCAGCTGTCAAAGTGACGGGCGGAAATGACATCGTGGCTGATGCGCTGGTCGTAAAATTCGAACAGCGCCTCGTCATCCACCAGAATGTCGCGACGACGGGATTTGTGCTCCAGCTCTTCCACTTCAGCACGCAGCTTGAGGTTTTCACGGAAGAAGGCGTGACGCGTCTGCCAGTCGCCCTCCACCAGCGCATGGCGGATAAACAGCTCGCGGCACAGCGCCGGGTCAATCTGGCTGTAGTTGACCTTACGCGCAGCCACCACCGGCAGGCCGTAGACGGTCACTTTTTCGGTTGCCATCACCGCCCCCTGCGCGCGCTCCCAGTGCGGTTCACTGTATGAGCGTTTCAGCAGGTGTTGCGCCACCGGCTCCACCCATTCCGGATCGATACGCGCGGCAATACGCCCCCACAGACGGCTGGTTTCCACCAGTTCAGCAACCATGGTCCACTTGGGTGGTTTCTTGAACAACCCGGAGCCGGGGAAGATGGAGAAACGGGCGTTTCGCGCGCCGGTATACTCCTGCTTTTCGGCGTCCTTCATGCCGATATGGGACAGCAGTCCGGTCAGCAATGCGATGTGAATCTCGCGGTACTCCGCCGGTTCACTGTTCACCGGAATACCGAGCTCTTTCACCACCTGGCGCAGTTGGGTGTAAATATCCTGCCACTCGCGCACGCGCAGGTAGTTGAGGAAATCCACGCGGCACTGACGGCGGAACTGGTTAGATGACAGCGCTTTCTGCTGCTCGCTGAGGTAGTTCCACAGGTTCACGAAGGCAAGGAAATCCGACTCTTTGTCGTGGAAGCGACGGTGTTTTTCATCCGACGCCTGCTGTTTGTCCATTGGCCGTTCACGCGGATCCTGTATTGAGAGCGCCGAGGTGATGATCATCGCCTCACGCACGCAGCCGTGTTTTTGCGCTTCCAGCACCATGCGCGCCAGACGCGGGTCCACCGGCAACTGGCTGAGCTGCCGTCCCAGCGGCGTCAGTTTATACGCGGTGGCCTGCTCGTCGGTGGTGATCGCCCCCAGCTCTTCCAGCAGGAGTACGCCGTCCTGAATATTGCGTTTGTCCGGCGCTTCGACAAACGGGAAAGCGGCGATATCGCCCAGCCCCAGCGCGGTCATCTGCAGGATGACGGAAGCCAGGTTGGTGCGCAGGATCTCCGGGTCGGTAAACTCCGGGCGGGAGAGGAAATCGTCTTCTGAATAGAGACGAATACAGATCCCCTCCGACACACGTCCACAGCGCCCTTTACGCTGGTTGGCCGACGCCTGTGAAACCGGCTCAATCGGCAGACGCTGTACCTTGGTGCGGTAGCTGTAGCGGCTGATACGCGCCGTACCCGGATCAATCACATACTTGATGCCCGGCACGGTCAGCGAGGTTTCCGCCACGTTGGTTGCCAGCACGATGCGGCGCCCGCTGTGTGGCTGGAACACGCGGTTCTGTTCACTGTTGGAGAGACGTGCGTAAAGCGGCAAAATTTCCGTGTGGCGCAGATCGCGCTTGCTGAGCGCGTCGGCGGTATCGCGGATCTCACGCTCGCCGCTCATAAAGATCAGAATGTCGCCCGCGCTCTCATTGCCCAGTTCGTCAACGGCATCGAAAATAGCCTGCAACTGGTCGCGCTCGGTATCCTCCGCCTCCTCCACGATCGGGCGATAGCGCACTTCTACCGGATAGGTACGACCGGAAACTTCAATAATCGGTGCGTTATTGAAATGTTTTGAGAAACGCTCCGGGTCGATGGTCGCGGAAGTGATGATAATTTTCAGATCCGGGCGACGCGGCAGTAGCTCTTTCAGGTAGCCGAGCAGGAAGTCGATGTTCAGACTACGCTCGTGCGCCTCATCAATAATGATAGTGTCGTACTGCATCAGCAGACGATCCTGCTGAATTTCCGCCAGCAGGATACCGTCGGTCATCAGCTTGACCATGGTGTTATCGCTCACATGGTCGCTGAAACGCACCTTATAACCGATGCAGCCGCCCGGCTCCGTTTGCAGCTCCTCGGCAATACGGTTCGCCACGGTACGCGCCGCCAGACGACGCGGCTGGGTATGACCAATCAGGCCCTTCACTCCGCGGCCGAGCTCCATACAGATTTTTGGCAGCTGTGTGGTTTTCCCCGAGCCGGTCTCCCCCGCCACGATCACCACCTGGTGGTCGCGCACGGCGTTGAGGATCTCCTGCTTCTTCTGACTGACGGGCAGATTTTCCGGATAGGTAATTGCCGGACGAGCCGCTTCGCGCAGCACAACTTTCCCTGCCGCCTGTTCAATCTCTTTCGCCATCTCCTGGAAAATGGCCTGTTGTGCATCAGGATTTTTAACCTTCTTCACCCCGTGCAAGCGGCGAGCAAAGCGCTGTTTATCGCGCAACATCAGTGAATCAAGCTGTTGCAGGAGCATCGGGAAGGTCAATTTTTGTTGTTCTGTCATAGCATTAACGGGCAGTGCACTGCCGGATAAAATCTCTTTGTAATGATTGCTATAGAGTACCACATCAGCGCTTCCCACGCCTTATTCAAAAAATTCGAACATAGGCTTCGATATATTGCGCTATCTCTGTGGCAGGATTGTGAATAAAGTGTCAACAAGCAACGGGGCAACCCCCTTCAATCAAATGCAAAACAGGAATCACCCATGAGCAAAGTATTAGTTTTGAAATCCAGTATTCTGGCAGGGTACTCTCAGTCTGGTCAGCTGTCTGATTACTTCGTTGAACAGTGGCGTGAACACCATTCCGCAGACCAAATCACCGTGCGTGACCTGGCTGCAAACCCAATTCCTGTGCTGGATGGCGAGCTGGTTGGCGCGCTGCGTCCAAGCGATGCACCGCTGAGCCCACGCCAGCAGGAAGCCCTGGCGCTCTCTGATGAGCTGATTGCTGAACTGCAGGCGCACGACGTAATCGTGATCAACGCCCCAATGTACAACTTCAACATCCCAACCCAGCTGAAGAACTACTTCGACCTGGTGGCTCGCGCTGGTGTTACCTTCCGTTACACCGAAAATGGCCCGGAAGGTCTGGTGAAAGGCAAGCGTGCCATCGTGCTGACCAGCCGTGGCGGTATTCATAAAGATACCCCAACCGACCTGGTTGCGCCGTACATGAGCCTGTTCCTGGGCTTCATCGGGATCACCGACGTGAACTTCGTGTTTGCAGAAGGTATCGCTTACGGTCCTGAAGTGGCGACCAAAGCACAGACCGACGCGAAAGCCGCGATCGACAGCCTGGTGGCAGCCTAAGATTTCCCCCTCTCACCGCCCGGTGAGAGGGTTTTTCTTTTCTCCCGCATTTCGTTATCATCCGCTCCCACTCTCCAGCCGGGCGGCCTGATGTCTGCGATTATTGATTCTTTTATTGCCCCACCGTGTCATGACGACATTGCGATCCTCTGGCAGGATGAACATCTGCTGCTGATCAATAAACCTTCCGGTCTGCTTAGCCTCTCGGGTAAAAATCCGCAAAATCTCGATTCGGTGCACTATCGTCTGGTTCAAAACTTTCCTGGCTGCACGCTGGTGCATCGCCTGGATTTTGGCACGTCCGGCCTGATGGTGATTGCACGTAATAAGTCGATCAACGCCGCGCTGTGTCAGCAGTTCAGCCAGCGCAGCGTGGAAAAAGTCTACAGCGCCCTGCTTTGCGGCCACCTGGAAAACGATGAAGGGATAATTGACGCGCCGATTGCCAAAGATCCGGCGCTGTTTCCGCTGATGTCGATCTGTGCCGTTAACGGCAAACCCGCCCGTTCCCGCTATCGGGTGGTGGAACGCCTGCATCAAAACGCGGCGATGCCGCTCACGCGGGTAGAACTGACGCCTGAAACGGGGCGAACCCACCAGTTGCGCATTCACTGTCAGCTGCTGGGCCACCCGATTTTGGGCTGCGATTTATATGGGGGACGGGCATGGCCAGGCAGCGGAACAACGCCGAGGCTGATGCTGCATGCCAGTCAGTTGAATTTTATTCATCCGGTGAGCGGCGAGCCGGTTAACGCTCATCACACCGCACCGTTCTGAGCCGTATTACCACATCAAATCGTCAGGGATTTTGAAATCGGCATACGGATCGTCTTCATCCTGCTCTTCCTGACTCAGGGCGCTGTTTAGCACAATACTGTCGGCATCGCGCTGGGCAATTTTATCCGCCACCACCGCCGGGATAATGGCATATTCACAATCGCCGTTAGCGTTAATCACCAGACGCGCGATGGCCAAACGACCGTTAATCAACTGGGTCTGGGTTGCCTTATCCACCTCGATTTTTTTGATCAGATTGCCGTCGGTGAAGTTAAAGGTGATGTTGCCTTTTGCCACCGTGATGCGGTTCATCTCAATCAACTGCTTCACCTGCGCCTTAAACTCTTTGGCGAGCACGGCCTGTTTTTGCTGCTCGCTCAACTGTTTGTCACGCTCAAGCTGCGCTTTTTTGTTCTCTTCTACCGCCTCTCTGGCCTCACGCGCCTGCACGCGGGATTTCTTGGCCGTGCGCTGAACTTTGGCCATTTTCTTGCTGGAGACTAAGCCCGCTTTCAGCATCTGCTCTTGTAAGGTGAGTTTTGTCATGAGTGTGTTTAAACCGGTTGGAAATTTTGGGCAGTATAACTGGAACTGAGCAGTTCATGAAGTTCGCTCATGTTGCTGTGAAATTAAGTCACTTCCCCTGCGCCACCGCGTCAGGCATAAATTATGCATTGATAACTTCCTGGCAACATGAACTTAGGATGCATAACCAAGATGAGTAAAGCTTTTACATTTACCCTTAAGCGCAGTTGCTTCGATGAAAATTATAACCCGTCAGAGAATACGCGTACGACCACCAACTTTGCCAACCTCGCCCGCGGGGAAAAGCGTCAGGAGAACCTGCGTAATACTCTGGTGATGATCAATAACCGCTTTAACGCCCTGGCGCGCTGGGATAACCCCAATGCCGATCGTTACGCGGTCGAGCTTGAGATCGTCTCTGTGGATCTGAATATTGGTGCGGAGAAAACCTTCCCGGCCATTGAAATATTGCAAACCACAATCGTCGATAAAAAAACCAACGAACGCATCGACGGTATTGTCGGCAATAACTTCTCCTCTTACGTGCGCGATTACGATTTCAGCGTCCTGCTGCTGGAGCATAATAAAAACCAGCCCCATTTCACCATTCCGGAGAAGTTTGGTGTCTTGCACGGCAATATCTTCCACCATTTTGTTAATTCGCCGGAATACCGTGAGAATTTCAAAAAAGCACCGGTGATTTGCCTGAGCGTGTCCAGCAAAGACACTTATCGTCGCACGGGTAACCAGCACCCGGTGCTGGGCATTGAGTACACGCCGGATGGCGAGTCATTGACGGAGCAGTACTTCGCGAAAATGGGCCTGAAGGTACGCTATTTCATGCCTGAAAACAGCGTAGCGCCGTTTGCCTTCTTCTTCACCGGCGATTTGCTCAGTGATTACACCAATCTTGAACTGATCGCCACCATCAGCACGATGGAGACGTTCCAGAAGATCTATCGCCCGGAAATTTATAACGCTAACTCGGCGGCAGGACACTGCTATCGCCCCGATCTGAATCAGCAGGATCACTCATTAACCAAAATTGTTTACGACCGTGTTGAACGCAGCCAGCTGGCCATTGAGCAGGGTAAATTCACGGAAGAACAATTTATCAAGCCTTACAAGCACGTACTCGAGCAGTGGTCTGATAACTACGCGCGTTAATTAATCGAATTTAAAAGGGTTATACATATGAAAACATTGCTCCCGACGTCAACCGCTGGCAGCCTGCCTAAGCCAACCTGGCTTGCACAACCAGAAACGCTGTGGTCACCGTGGAAATTAGAGGATCAGGAGTTACTGGCCGGTAAGCAGGATGCACTGCGTTTATCGCTTGATGAGCAGATCCGCGCGGGGATTGATATCGTCAGCGATGGCGAACAGACGCGCCAGCACTTTGTGACCACCTTTATTGAACACCTCAGCGGCGTGGATTTTGAAAACCGTCAGACCGTGCGCATTCGTAACCGCTACGATGCGAGCGTGCCGACGGTGGTCAGCGCCGTGGCGCGTCAAAAACCGGTGTTCGTGGACGACGCAAAATACTTACGCCAGCTCACGGATAAGCCAATCAAGTGGGCCCTGCCGGGGCCGATGACCATGATCGACACCCTTTACGACGCGCACTATAAAAGCCGCGAAAAGCTGGCCTGGGAGTTCGCTAAAATCCTCAATCAGGAGGCAAGAGAGTTAGAGGCCGCAGGTGTCGATATCATTCAGTTTGATGAGCCGGCATTTAACGTCTTTTTTGATGAGGTCAACGACTGGGGGATTGCGGCGCTGGAGCGTGCCATTGAAGGGCTGAAATGCGAAACAGCGGTGCACATCTGTTACGGATACGGCATCAAGGCCAATACCGACTGGAAAAAGACCCTTGGCTCAGAATGGCGCCAGTATGAAGAGGCGTTTCCTAAGCTTCAGACATCGAATATCGACATCATCTCGCTGGAATGTCACAACTCCCGCGTGCCGATGGATCTGCTGGAGCTGATCCGCGGCAAAAAAGTGATGGTAGGCGCCATCGACGTGGCAACCAACACCATTGAAACCGCGGAAGAAGTGGCTGACACCCTGCGTAAAGCGCTGCAGTTTGTCGATGCCGACAAGCTTTACCCGTCAACCAACTGCGGTATGGCACCGCTTTCCCGTCAGGTTGCCAACGGTAAGCTGAAGGCGCTGAGCGCCGGAGCCGCGATCATCCGCAACGAACTTGGCGCGTAATCACCTGCCCTGCGTTTGCCAGTAGAGCGGTGTACCGAAACACCCAACGTAATGATCAATCACCGCCCTGACGTTAAGGGGCGGATGCCGCGCGTTTGGGTAGATCGCCGCAATATTCAGGGGCTCCGTATGAATGGCGCATTCCAGCCCTGGCAGGAGTGCGACCAGTTCACCCTGCTGCACGCGGTCGCCAATCAGCCAGTCCGGAAACAGCACAATTCCCATCCCACCCAGCGCGGCAGCAAGCAGCGATTCCGCATTATTTGACGTCATTAATGGCATCACCGGGTAGTGCACCCACTCCTCCCCCGGACCGCGAAATAGCCAGCGGTTAGGCCCCGACGAACCACGGTAGACCAGGCATTTATGATGCGCCAGATCGTCCGGCCCTTGCGGCGCGCCGTGCTGTCGCAGATAGTCCGGCGAGGCGGCCAGATGGTAGCGCTGCTGACCAAAAATGCGCGCGTGAAAGGTGGAGTCCGTCAGCACGCCGATGCGAAAGATCACGTCGGCGGCATTCTTGTGCGGGTCGATAAAATCATCGGTCAGCGTCAGCTCGATATTCAGCCGCGGATAGCGCGCCGTCAGACCAGGCAGCCCTGGCGCAATGTGCCGCTGGCCGAAAAAGACCGGTGCATTAATGCGGATCGTGCCGGAAGGCTCCGTTGAACGTGCATCCAGCTCCCGACGAGCCTCCTCAAAACTCGTCATCATCTCCCTGGCATAGCGGATAAACAGATGACCACTTTCTGTGGGGATCACCGCCCGGGTATTGCGGTAAAAAAGCTGCTGGCCGAGTGCGTCCTCAAGCTGGTGGATAATGCGCGAAACCTGCGAGGCGGAAAGGCCCTCGCGGCGCGCGACCACGGAAAAATTTTCGGCTTCAAAAACCGCGATAAAAATCTTCAGCGAACGGAGGTTCATGCTCCCGGCGTCGTACATTCGTGCATATCCTGCAAAGGTGTTTCCTGCATTATGGCATTTTTCTCATGACCAGACCGACGTAATCTTCTCCGCCTGCAAAACGGAGGAATAACAATGCAGCTTGTTTTGATTTTACTGGTGATTGCCGGGGGGATGGGGCTTTCCGTAGAGGCTGGCCTGCTGGGGCCGCTGGGTGGAAAAGTCGGTGATTTATGGGCCACGTTCAGCATTTTTGGCGTCGGCGCCGCGCTGACGTTTCTGCTGATGCTGTTCTTCAGCCCGCGCAACAGCCCGTCGTTTTTTGCCCAGCCTGGCTGGCAGTTGCTCGGCGGGGTACTTGGCCCGGTTTACGTGGTGATCCTGACCCTCGCCACCCCGGCCATCGGCATCGCCCTGACGATGATTGGCATTCTGGCAGGGCAGGTTTTTAAAAGCCTGCTGATCGACCATTACGGTCTGCTGGGCACACCGCACAGGAAGATCAACGCGAAACGGATCGTCGCGCTGGGTTTTATTATTGCGGCACTGATTCTTGTCGCACAGGGGTAACACGATGACATTGATGATGATTATTCTGGCCGTGTGCGGCGGCGCGACGCTAAGCGTTCAGGCGGCGATCAACGGGCAACTTGGCAGCCGCGTGGGCGTATTCAAAAGCGCGTTCCTGACATTCTCCGTTGGCGCGCTGGTCACCGCCTTGCTGATTTTTTTCTTTGAACCAAAACAGTCAGTCACCCTGCTGGACGTGCCGAAATGGCAGCTTCTCGGGGCGATGTTTGGCGTGCCGTACATTGTGATCATGGTCGTGGCGGTGCAGCGCATCGGCACCGCCGTCGCCACGGTCGCGGTGATTTTTGGTCAGCTCACCATGAGTATGCTGATTGATAACTTTGGCTGGCTGGGCAATGCGGCCATTCCGTTTTCGATGAGCCGACTGGCCGCCGTCCTCTGCCTGGGTATTGCGCTGTTTTTCATTTACTCAGGCAGTAAAAACGCCCCTCCCCACGAGTAACGTTACGCCTTGCGGGTAAAGAACAGCGTCACCGTGGCGACGGTGACGCCAAATTTCTTCATCTCGGTTTTATTAAACAGGTGTGTGCCATCCTGCAGGTACATCCAGTCGTCGAAGTGCAGCAGCCAGGTGCTGCCGTTGGCCTTCACGTTCATGCTGTACCGCCAGTTGAAGGCATTGCCCGCCGCCTGCCCCGTCGCCACGCCGTCAATATCGCCCGCCGTGCCCTCATAACGATCGGTCGCCACGCGGCGGATATGCCATACCCGCTGCTGTTTTTCACCATCGTCGTAGACAAAATGTTCATTCAGCGTCAGCGTGTCGCCAATCACGTCCCCGGCAATCTCCACGTGGAAGCGGCGGATCTGCTTCCCGCTGCGATCCTGCACCATCCCCCACGCTTCCGTTTTTCCCTGGAAATAGTGGAATATATCAAGCCGCGGCTGCTGCTGGCGGTATTCCGTCACGTCCGTGCTGCAGCCTGCCAGCAACATCGTCACACCCAGCGCCATGATCAAAAAACGTTTCATTGTTGTCCTCCGATTAACTGCTGACGCAGCTCAGGGTATTGCGTGCGGGGATCAAGCCAGATCCCCAGAAAACGGGTGCTGAACGCTTGCGACTGAGGCGGCCCCAGGGGTCTGAAAGTGCCCGATGCGGCAGGCGCGCGGTACCAGAACTGTCCTTGCTTATCGTTAAGCACGAACGCCAGCTGCGCCCCCGGCCCGACATCCGGCCACAGCGAGGCAAGCATTCGCAGCCAGGCTTCGCTCTGCGGTTCCTGCTGCAAAACCCCCTGTGCTCGCCACTGGTCGCGGGTTGCCTCGACCAGGTCTTCACTGTCGATGTCACGCGCGTAGGTGATAATAAGCGCCTGATCCTGCATCTTGCCGGTGTAGCGCCCTTCAGGGGTGCGCAACTGGGAGGTATAAACGGTGAAAGGCCCCCAGGTCAGCGTGGCATCCCCCACCTTACGCCAGCTAAGCCAGTCGGCTGCCAGGGCGAAAGGCGTCAGGGTGATGAGCCAGAGGAACAGGAGTGCGGCTCTCATTGTTGCCTCCCTGTCAGCAAGTGGTAAAACAGCATCAGCACCAGCCAGCCCGGCACCATCCAGCTGACGACGATAAAAGTCGGCTCCAGAAAGGCAATGGCACCGAGCCGCTCCCCGATAAGATACGCCACCGGACCGCCCACGGAAGCCAGCAGCATCAGCATCCAGCCGGGTAACGTTGTGGTGCGGGTGAGCTGCGTCCAGACGGTGGCAAACATCAGCCACAGCGCCACCATCCACACGGGCATCAGCGATTCACCGGTGAAGGCGATCAGCCCCGTCAGCGCCCAGAGTGCATCCAGCAGAGTGCCCGCGAGTGCCAGCAGAATGGCATAAACGCGGTGTGCAGGCGGCAACATCAGGCAGGCGAAGATCGCCAGCACGCACCAGATAATCAGGCCACGCTCGCGAAACAGCACCACCAGCGTCCAGTAGAGATCGAACGCGATAGCCAAAGCGAAAACCTGCACGTAACGTTTCATACGCGCTCGGCGGTCAGTTGCACCACGCTGATGGTGCGGGCGTTAAACCCGGCTTCGCAGTAGCCAAAGTAATAGAGCCACATCCGACGAAACCGCTCATCAAATCCCAGTTTTTCAATCTCCTGCCAGGCATGGAGAAAGCGCTGACGCCAGTGCGCCAGCGTGCGCGCGTAGTCCGGCCCCATATCAAACAGGTTGCGCACCACAAAATCGGTGTGGCGCGTCATCAGCGCATTCATCGCCGTTATGCTCGGCAAAAAGCCGCCGGGGAAGATATACCGCTGAATAAAATCCACGCTTTTGCTGTAGTCGCGATACCGCTGATCCTGAATGGTGATGGCCTGAATCGCCATGCGCCCACCCGGACGCAGACGCGCCTGACAGGTGCGGAAGAACGTTGGCAGATAGCGTTGCCCGACGGCTTCAATCATCTCAATCGACACCAGCTTGTCGTACTCGCCGGTTAAATCGCGATAGTCGCAGAGCAACACCTCAACGCGGTCCTGCATACCGGCACGGGCGATCCGCTCTGTCGCCCAGCGATACTGCTCCTGCGACAGCGTGGTGGTGGTCACCCGGCAGCCGTAGTGACGGGCCGCGTATTCCGCCATCGCCCCCCAGCCGGTGCCAATCTCCAGCAGATGATCGCTTGGGTTCAGCGCCAGCTGTTCGCACAGACGCGCCATTTTCGCCCGCTGCGCGTCGCTAAGATCTTGCTCCTCCCCGCTAAACAGCGCGCTGGAATAGAGCAACTCCTTGTCCAGAAAATGGGCATAAAACGCGTTACCCAGATCGTAATGCGCCGCAATGTTATCCCGCGCCTGCGCCCGGGAGTTGCGCCGCGTCCAGTGGCGAAGCCGCTCCAGCGGTCTGCCAAGCAGGCGGAACCCGTTTTCGAGCCGCCCCAGTACCTGGCTGTTTAGCGCAAGCAGTTGCAGAAGCGGCGTGAGCTGCGTGGTTTCCCATTCGCCATCCATCCAGGCTTCCGCCGCAGCCAGGCTGCCTCCGGTCAGGACGTGCCAGTAGACGCCCGGGCTGAGGATCTGCACGTCGGCATGCAGCGCGGCAGACAGCTCACCGAAATGAAAGGTCTGCGCCCCTTCACGCAGCGTGAGCGAGCCGCCACGAAGGCCGCTCAGCATGCGAAAGAGCAGCCAGCGCGCGACGCGAATGTTGCGCGGGATATCGGGTTCAAGCGCAAAGACAGGATCGGTCATGAGCGTTCACTCCTGCTGACAGGATGGTTATACAGAGGCACGCGCTTAAGCCACAGCCGCAGCGCCTGCCAGTAAATCGCGAAAACGGTTTTGAGCGTCATCAGCGGAATACGCAGCAGCAGCCCACGCAGTGCCGGACGGGTCAGCGGCGCGCGGCGAAGCGCCAGCGTGGCATCAAATACCTTTGACGCCTGATGATTTTCAATGTGCATATGCAGCGTGTTATCCGGGTTGTTGAAGCGCCAGTGGTAAATCATGTCCATGGGGTTAAACGGAGAAACGTGAAAGGCTTTCTCCGTGGGCTGGGCGTGCTGACCATTGACGGCGTAATAATGTCGTTCGTTCCAGGGCGTATTGCGCACTTCGGCCAGCACCCAGCGCAGCGTCTCTGCCGGGTCATAGCAGTAGTAAAAATTGACGGGATTAAAATGAAAGCCGAAGTAGCGCAGCTGCGTCAGGAGCATCACCCGCCCCTCAGGACGTTCGCCGGTCAGGCTTTCCAGCCGATTCAGCACGTTCTCTTTAAGCGGCGAACCCAGCGGATAATCCGCATCATGGAACGATGCGGCGGCAAACCGGTTGCGCCGCACGCCAACGGTGGGCAACTTCTCCAGCTCGTCGAGATCGAGCCAGGCCATAAAGACGCCGTAGCTGAACTCATGCGTTTTCGGCTGGAGACGGCGGTGGCGTAATACGCCGTGATAGAGGCAACTGTTCATCGGTTTCCCTCCCCGGCTGTTATCGCATTGACGACGTCCAGCGCGCTGCGCACGCCATCTTCATGAAAGCCGTTGTACCAGTACGCGCCGCAGAACCAGCTCCGCTGGTGACCGTTGATTTCGCTGCGGCGCGCCTGTGCCCGCCAGCTTTGCGGGTTAAACAGTGGATGTTCATACACAAAGCGCCGCAGCACGAAGCGTTCGTCCACCGGCGTTTCCGGGTTTAAGGTGACGCAGAACAGCGGGCTACCGGCGGGCAGCCCCTGCAAGATATTCATGTTGTACGTTACGCAGGCGCTGGCCTGATCCTGGCCGCTCAGGCGGTAGTTCCAGCTGGCCCAGGCGCGCTGACGCACCGGCAGCCAGCGCGGATCGCTGTGCAGTACCACCTCGTTACGCTGCCAGCCAATATCGCCCAGCACCTCCTGCTCAGCGGCGGAAGGTGCGTCGAGGATGGTCAGCGCCTGGGCTGAGTGACAGGCAAAAATCACCTGATCAAAACGGTGGCTCGATTCTTCAAGATGGAGGGTGACCCCCTGTGCATCACGGCTTACCCGCTGCACCGGCGCGTTGAGGTGCAGCGTGAGCCGGTCACCCAGCTGTGCCAGAATAGCGCGGATATACTCCCGCGAGCCGCCGGGCACCACGTACCATTGCGGGCGCTGAGTGATATCCAGCAGACCGTGATTCTCAAAGAAGCGTAAAAAGAGCGGCAGCGGAAAACGTTTCATCTCCTGTAGTGAAGACGACCAGATGGCCGCCCCCATCGGGAGAATATAATGACGCGCAAAGAACAGCGTAAAGCGATGCTGTTCCAGGAACGTTTGCAGCGTCGCGCCGGGCTCCACGTCCTCTTTCAGCGCCTGTTTCGCCAGGCGGTTAAAACGGACAATCTCCCCAAGCAGACGCCAGAACGCCGGGTTCACCAGGTTACGACGTTGTGCAAAGAGCGTCGTCAGGGTGTGGCCATTGTACTCCAGCCCACTCTGCGGATTGTGTACCGAGAAGCTCATCTGCGTTTTTTGCCCGCTGATGCCCAGCTCGCTAAGCAGCCCCATAAAGCGTGGATAGGTGCGGTCGTTGTAGACGATAAAACCGGTGTCGATGGCGTAGGTACCCTGTGGCGTCGGCACGTCAACCGTGGCGGTATGGCCGCCGGGGGTGGCACCGGCTTCAAACAGGGTGACCTCATGATGCCCGGCAAGGCGCCAGGCGCAGGTCAGCCCGGCGATGCCGCTGCCGATTATGGCGATCTTCATGAGCGCACCATCCTGCGCAGCAGTGCGCGCTGTAAGAACGCTGGCAGCCCGGAAAGCAGCCGCAGCGTCAGACCAAATCCCGCTGGAAACGCGATGTGGTTTTTCCCTTTTTCCAGGCCACGGCGAATGGCTTTTACCGCCTCTTCAACGCTCACCCTGCCCGGCATAGCGAAATCATTTTTGCGGGTCAACGGGGTGTCGACAAAACCGGGCGATACCACGGTGACTGCAATCCCTTTTGGCTCCCAGTCGAGACGCAGGCTCTGCGCAAACCAGGTGAGCGCGGCTTTGGATGCGCCGTACGCTTCAGCGCGTGGAAACGTCAGCCAGTGAGCCATAGAGCTCACCAGCACCACGCGGTTACCGGCCACAAGCTGTGGCTGCAGCGCGGCGAGGCAATTGACAGGCCCCTGAAAGTTAGTGGTCATCACCCGCTCTACCAGCGCGGCGTCCACCACGCCATGTTCCAGATATTCGCAGGTTCCGGCACAGAGGATCGTCAGATCGGCCGCGCAGCCCGTCAGCGCCTGGCGACAGGCGTCCCTGTCTGTCATATCGAACAGGCGTACCGTAATGTTTGAACTGTGCTGATGCAGGGCTTCCAGACGCGCCGGATCCCGCCCGCAGGCGATGACATGGTGACCGTCACGGGCAAAAGATTGCGCCAGCCCCGCCCCAATGCCTGAACTGGCGCCGGTGATCAGGACCGTCATCATGATTTTACCCTCCGCTTCACGCCGCGAACCGCCCAGCCAAGCAAAGGCAGATGTTCGTAGATCATCTCTCCGGCATCGTAGTAGTCCCGCTGGCGAATAATCCGATCCTTTTCCACGTCCACCACGGAGCAGCCAGGCAGTTCCAGAGGCTCGCCACCGGCAATGCGCGGGTGCGACCAGTACATGACCCAGGTGACAACAAAGCGATGCTCGCCGATCAAAGGGGAATCAAGCGTGAAACGACAGTGTTCGACATTCGCCAGCAGATGGGTGAAATAGCGCTGCAGGGCGAACAGGCCGTTATGTTCACCAAACGGATCGATAAGCGTGGCATCGGGATGGTAAAGCCCCGCCAGCGCCGAGGGCGGCTGGGAATCCAGCGCGATGTAGTAATCAACAAACCGACTGATGACGTCAGGCAAAAGGTTCATGGGTCACATCCTGGCGGTAAACAACGTAGCGTAAGCGCATAATTAAAACTTACACAATTCGAGTTATTTGTCCAAGTTTGTGCAGAAATATATTTTTATTACTTTAATTATCAGTTGGTTGGGTAAGTTACTTTCGTGCCAGAAGTTGAGACGCAATAAGGGCTGACCGCCATCGGGCTACTTTTTCAGGTTAACCCTAAGGTAAATTCCCCCGTTCTCTTCCAGGCTTATTCTTTTTATTCATAAGGATGACATGCGATGAGACGTTTCTTTCTCTCCCTTTTCTCCAGCCCGGAATCGTTACTTCAGGTGATGAGTCAGCAGGAAATCATTGAAGCCGTTGAGGATGGCGACCGGATTATCATCGACCAGGATGGTAATGCCTCGGTGAACTATAAAAGCAACGAGGTACGCCAGGATTTTCTGCGCCACGTCAATGCGTTAAAGAGGGCGTAATATGGGAACGGCGATATTTATGGTGCTGATGGTCTGCGGGTACTGGTACACCAGCCGCGACCTCTCTACCCGCTTCAAAATCAAGCGTTCCTTCGGCTGGGATGTCTATTTTCTGGTTGCCCTTTACGGCTCGATCTTCGTTTTGCAAGGTGTGATCGCCACCGGGCTGCTCTGGCTGCTGCTGCTCGCCCTCTCCGCGGCTGACAACACCTTCCACTTTACGTCAGAGCGTTATGCCGACTGGCAGATGGACTTTATGAACTGGAGTTTCCTGGGCATCCAGGCACCCGTAGTGGTGATGCTGGCCTTCGCCATCCTGTTTTGTCTTTATCGCTCAAACTGGGCGGGCAGCGCCCGACTGGACGGTGAAGGCAGGAAAAAGCTCTATAAGCGCCTGGCACAGGCGAGCGGGATTGAACAACTGCTTTATCAGTGCATGGAGCAAGGCGAGCTGGCGCAGGTGACGCTACGGTCGGGGCGTATCTATGTCGGCATGATCCATACGGCGACGCTGGAGTATGAGAAAACGGCCAATATCGTGCTTATTCCCATGCTGAGTGGCTATCGCGATCGCCAGACGATGAATTTTCGCATCGAAAATAACTACAGCAAATGGTATGACGGGCATGATATCACCCTCGACTCTGAGCCCAGAAGTGCGATGGATTTCAGAAAGGTGATTATGCTCAACCAGATTGAGAGCCTTGCGCTGTTCGACCCGGCAAGCGCCAGCGTGCTCGACATGGCTCAGCAGGAAAAAGCCGCGCAATGAGCTTCTCATCCGTTCAGTAAGGCGTGTAAACTACCTTTAGTAGTTAACTGATTTGAGGAAAAGATGGTTGTTAAGCGCTTAAGAAAAGAAGAACGCCGCGCACAGCTGCTGGAAGTCGCGCGCGGAATTGTGCGCCAGCAAGGCACTGAGGCCCTTACGCTGGGTTTCCTGGCCGAGCGCGCCAACGTCACCAAACCCATTCCTTACGATCATTTTGGCGATCGTGAAGGGCTGCTGATGGCACTCTACCAGGACTTCAGCGACAGGCAGCTCAAGAAATTTCGCGAGACGTTGAACAGAGACAATAAAACGCTGGCACAGACGATCCGTTTTTTCAGCGCCGCGTATATCGACTGCGCGATCTCTGCGGGCCCCGAAACGGGCCCCATAGCGGCGGCTCTGTCCGGCTCGCGGGCGCTGCAGATTTTCCGCGAGGCCTGCGTGGCCGACTGCGCAAACTGCCTGCGGATGGCGCTTGCCCCTTTTATTGTGCTGCAAGGGGTAACAGGTGAAGCGGCCCTGACGGCCATTATTGGGGCCGCGGATGCGCTCAGTACGGCTGCCGGAAATGGGATCCTCGCGCGTAACGTTGCCGAAGAGATGCTCAGCGGCGCGATGACCGGCGTCCTCAATACCTATCTGGACAGCACAAAATGAGTGCCCTGCCAGATTGACAGTTAAGTTACCAATAGTAACATAGAGGCATCTTCACTCACCCTGTTGAGGTCTCTATGTCTGCATCAAACGTCATCAATACTGCCCTGATCGTGACGGCTCACCCGGTCGAAAATTCGTTATCCCAATCCCTCGCGCAGCGAATTGCCGGGAAGTTACAGGAACAGGGTACGCAGGTTGAAATAGCCGATCTGCATGCCGAAGGTTTTTCCCCGACCATGATTCGACCCGACCTTGACCTCTACCACGGCGATGCCCGCGCGCTGCCGGACGAGGTGCTGCGCGAGCAGCAGCGTGTCGAGCGCGCGGATATGCTGGTATTTGTCTTCCCGATATACTGGTGGTCCGTTCCCGCCCTTCTGAAAGGCTGGTTTGATCGGGTGCTGACCGTGAACTGGGCCTATAAAGTGGCTGAAGATGGTCGCATCGTGGGTAATTTACGTGATGTGCCCGTGCGCCTGGTCGCAACGGCGGGCAGCGATCTGGCCGGGTTCGATAAGCACGGTTATTCCGGAGCTATTCAGACCCAGATTGTTGAAGGGGTGTTTGGCTTCTGTGGCCTTAAAAACGTGACGCTCGATATCCTCTATCAGGCCGATTCAGCCACTCCTCAGCAGGTGGACGATTTCCTGCAAAGCCTCACTAAGATCTGAATCGTACGGCGCAGCCATTCCCGAGGTTTGGCTGCGCACGCAAAGCGGTAATTAGCGCGGTATCAGCGCTTCAAGTCCCCTTCGCAACTGACTGACCACCTCTTTGGTATCCATGCCCATTTGCGCATGTATGATGGCACCGTCTATCAGCATTAAAATCTGCGTGTTAATAGCCTCATCGGCAATACCGGTGAGGGTGGCAATTTTTTCCCGGGTTTCAGATTTATGGTTGCGGCAAATGGCTTTTATTTCACTTTCATTGTCTTCTGATTTTGCTTCTGCGCTGGCATTAATAAACGCACAGCCATGAAACAACGGGGAAATAAACCACCCGTTAAGCGTTGCTGCTAATGCGTCCGATGCAGCCCGCCCCTCTTCGAGATATTGTCGAAGCGTGGTTTCAAACCAGGTAATCCACAGCTCGTGCCGATATTGCAGATAGGCAAGAATAAGCAAACTCTTACTCGGGAAATGGCGATAAAACGTCACTTTAGTCACTTTCGCCTGTTTGATAAGCGTATCAACGCCCGTTGCTCTGAACCCGGAGGAATAAAAGAGTTCGTGCGCGGTGAGTAATATTTTATCTCTGACGCTGACTTTTTGATCGTTATTCGTGGTGAGAGTATTCACGCTTATCTGGCCTCAAACAGTGTGTTGACAGACAGTATTTACAGGCATAGATTAACGCAAGTAGACAGCCCTGTCTACATACTATCAACCCGAGGTAGCCGAGATGAACACACGCCCCCCTTTACCGCCGTTTACCCGTGAAAGCGCCATTGAAAAAGTCAGGCTGGCAGAAGATGGCTGGAACAGCCGCGACCCGGCAAAAATCGCACTGGCCTATTCGCTGGACACGCAGTGGCGTAACCGTGCGGAGTTCGCCACGAACCGCGCGGAGGCGCAGGCGTTCCTTGAGCGGAAATGGAAGAAAGAGCTGGATTATCGCCTGATAAAAGAGCTTTGGGCATTTACCGACAACCGCATCGCCGTGCGCTATGCCTATGAATGGCATGATGATTCAGGCAACTGGTTCCGCTCTTACGGCAATGAAAACTGGGAGTTCGAGCCGGACGGCCTCATGAAGCGGCGTTTTGCCTGTATCAACGATATGCCCATCAAGGAAGCTGAACGGCTCTTTCACTGGCCGCTGGGCAGACGCCCGGACGATCACCCATCACTGAGCGATCTGGGGTTATAGGATTTTTCATCTCTCCGGGCTTGTGCAATAACTCCGGGCAAAGAGTGATACACTCTGGCTCACAGCACTGAAAAATACATGATTAAAAGAGTGACCAAATCATATTATGGTCACTCGTTGTCAACTGATGCCCGTCGCGCTAAGCTGAAATAATGACGAAAAATATGAACACCCCATCAACGCGTGGTCCCCTTGATCACTCTGTCCGCGAACAAATCGTCGAAGCGGCTTTTGAGCACTTCGGCCATTACGGCTATGAAAAAACCACCGTGGCAGAACTGGCTAAATCCATCGGTTTTTCAAAAGCCTATATCTATAAATTTTTCGATTCCAAACAGGCAATTGGCGAGGTTATCTGCGCTAACCGCCTGGCGCTGATCATGACGGCGGTGGAAACAGCCATCGCCGACGCGCCGTCGGCCAGTGAAAAAATGCGCCGCCTTTTCCGGGCGTTAACCGAGGCTGGCAGCGAACTCTTTTTCCACGATCGTAAACTTTATGACATCGCCGCCGTTGCCGCGCGGGATAAGTGGCCGTCTACCGAGCGGTATACCGAGAGCCTGATGAAACTGATTGAGAGCATCATTGTTGAAGGCCGCCAAAGCGGGGAGTTCGAAAGAAAAACGCCCCTGGATGAGGTGACCTACGCCATATACATGGTGATGTGCCCTTTCATCAACCCCGTGCAGTTGCAATATAACCTCGAAACCGCCCCGACCGCAGCACTCCTCCTCCCTTCCCTGATTTTACGAAGCCTGGCCCCCTGATTTGTGACCATTGACTTTATTGGTCACTGGTCTGAGAATGCGGAAACCGTCCTTTGATACGATAAGGTTTCCCCATGCTCAGGCTTCATTCAGCCCGTTTTGCCGTTTGTCTCCTCCCTTTCGCCCTGGTGGCATGCGGTGATAACCCCGCCACCGACGATCCGCGCACCCAGCCACCGCTTGTCAGATCCGCCTCCGTTGAACCGGCGAACGATGCGTCCCGCGCGTTTACGGGTGTGGTCGTTGCCAGAACGCAAAGCGATCTCGGTTTCCGGGTTCAGGGCAAAATCCTTGAACGCCTTGTTGATACGGGGCAGACCGTTAAGCAGGGCCAGCCGTTAATGCGTCTGGATCCGGTTGACCTGAAGTTACAGGCACAAGCACAGCAGCAGGCGGTGGATGCCGCCCAGGCCCGGGCGAGAAAAGCCACCAGCGATGAGGCGCGCTATCGCGGCCTGGTGGCAACAGGTGCTGTCTCTGCCTCGGAGTATGACCAGATAAAAGCCGCGGCGGATGCCGCCAGAGCTGAACTCAGTGCCGCACGCGCTCAGGCCACCGTCGCGCAAAATGCGACCGGCTATGCCGTGCTGCTGGCCGATTCCGACGGCGTGGTCATGGAGACGCTTGCAGAACCCGGCCAGGTGGTCAGTGCAGGTCAGGCGGTGATCAGACTGGCCCGCTCAGGGCAACGCGAGGCGCTCGTCCAGTTGCCAGAGACATTGCGCCCTGCCGTCGGTAGTAAAGCGCTGGCAACGCGCTATGGCAGCGAGGCACAGCCTGTTACCGCGACACTGCGCCTGCTCTCTGATGCAGCCGATACCACCACCCGCACTTATGAAGCACGCTATGTGCTGGAAGGCTCGCTGGCTAACGCGCCGCTGGGTGCGACCGTCACCCTGCATATCGAACAAAATGCTGAACGTCAGGTAATGCAGGTTCCGCTGGCGTCTCTGTACGATGCAGGCAAAGGGCCCGGCGTGTGGCGGATCTCCGCGCAGCCCGCAAAAGTGATGTGGCAGCCCGTCAAAGTGCTGAGTGTGAGCGACGATGCCGCGCAGGTGACGGGCGGCGTCAAACCGGGCGAGAAAATTGTGGCGTTGGGCGCCCATCTTCTGCATGACGGTGAAGCTGTCCGTCTGGCTGAACAACGCGGTACGGCTCTGGCGGGGAGTCAGCCATGAGCGACGGACGCTTCAACCTCTCAGCGCTTGCCGTGCGCGAGCGTGCCATCACGCTGTTTCTGATTATTCTGGTGACGCTTGCCGGTATTTACGCCTTCTTTGGACTGGGACGGGCTGAAGATCCGCCCTTCACGGTAAAGCAAATGACGGTGATTACCGTCTGGCCCGGCGCAACCGCACAGGAAATGCAGGATCAGGTTGCTGAACCGCTGGAAAAACGGCTGCAGGAACTCAAGTGGTATGACCGTACCGAAACCTATACCCGCCCGGGCATGGCGTTTATCACCCTCTCCTTACAGGACATGACGCCCCCCTCCGAGGTGCAGGAAGAGTTCTATCAGGCGCGCAAAAAGCTTGGCGATGAGAGCAAAAATCTCCCGGCGGGCGTGATGGGCCCGATGATCAATGACGAGTTTGCGGATGTCACCTTTGCCCTCTTTACGCTAAAGGCAAAGGGTGAACCGCAGCGTCTGCTGGTGCGTGATGCTGAAAGCCTGCGCCAGCAACTCCTGCATGTGCCTGGCGTCAAAAAAGTGAACATCATCGGCGAACAGGCCGAGCGGATTTATATCGCCCTCTCTCATGACCGTCTGGCAACGATGGGGCTGGCACCGCAGGATATTTTCAACGCGCTGAACAATCAGAACGTTCTCACGCCAGCAGGCTCCATAGAAACACAGGGTGCGCAGATCTTTATTCGCCTTGATGGTGCTTTTGATACGTTGCAGAAGATCCGCGATACGCCGCTGGTCGCTCAGGGTAAAACGCTCAGGCTGTCTGATGTGGCAACGGTTGAACGCGGTTATGAAGATCCTCCCACGCTGCAGATCCGTAACCAGCGTGAACCGGCGCTGCTGTTAGGTATTGTGATGCGGGAGGGCTGGAACGGTCTGGCGCTGGGGAAAGCGCTGGATGCCGAAACGGCTAAGATCAACGAAAACCTGCCGCTGGGAATGACCCTGACCAAAGTCACCGATCAGTCCGTGAATATCCGCTCGTCGGTGGATGAATTTATGATCAAATTCTTCGTCGCCCTGCTTGTGGTGATGGTGGTGTGCTTTGTCAGCATGGGCTGGCGCGTGGGCGTGGTCGTCGCGGCGGCGGTTCCCCTGACGCTGGCAGTCGTCTTCGTGGTGATGGAGGCGGCGGGGATAAACTTTGACCGCGTAACGCTGGGCTCGCTGATCCTTGCTCTGGGTTTACTGGTTGATGATGCCATTATCGCCATTGAAATGATGGTGGTGAAAATGGAGGAAGGCTACGACCGAATCAAAGCCTCCGCTTACGCCTGGAGCCATACCGCCGCGCCTATGCTGGCCGGTACCCTCGTGACGGCGATTGGCTTTATGCCAAACGGGTTCGCCCAGTCGACCGCCGGGGAATACACCAGCAATATGTTCTGGATTGTCGGCATCGCCCTGATTGCCTCCTGGCTGGTTGCGGTGGTGTTCACGCCCTATCTTGGCGTTAAGATCCTGCCAGATATCGCCAAAGTCGAAGGGGGTCATGCCGCCATCTATAACACCCCGCGCTATAACCGCTTTCGCCAGCTGCTGGCCCGGGTAATTGCCAGAAAGTGGATCGTGGCCGGTTCCGTGGTCTTCATTTTTACCCTGGCCGTAGTGGGTATGGGACTGGTAAAAAAACAGTTTTTCCCAACGTCCGACCGCCCTGAAGTGCTGGTGGAAGTGCAGATGCCTTATGGCACCTCAATTGAGCAGACCAGCGCCGCAACGGCGAAAATCGAAGCGTGGTTAAAACAGCAGCCGGAAGCCAGCATAGTGACCGCCTACGTCGGGCAGGGTTCACCACGTTTTTACCTGGCCATGGCACCTGAATTACCCGATCCCTCTTTTGCGAAAATCGTGGTGATGACGGACAGCCAGATGTCACGCGAGGCGCTCAAGTTCCGGCTCCGGGAAGCGGTCGCCGGTGGACTTGCGCCGGAAGCGCGCGTGCGTGTCACACAACTGGTGTTTGGCCCCTACTCCCCCTTCCCGGTTGCCTGGCGTGTGATGGGGCCCGATGTCGATACGCTTCGCAATATCGCCGATAAGGTTAAAGGCGTTCTGCAGGCCAGCCCGATGATGAGAACCGTCAACACCGACTGGGGTTCACGAGTTCCCACACTCCATTTCACCCTCGATCAGAACCGTCTGCAGGCCACCGGCTTAACCTCAAATAGCGTGGCTCAGCAGCTCCAGTTCCTGTTATCGGGTGTACCAATTACTGCCGTGCGTGAAGATATTCGCGCTGTACAGGTTACAGGACGCGCTGCGGGCGATATTCGTCTTGATCCGGCGAAGATCGAAGGGTTTACCCTGGTTGGCAGTGCGGGACAGCGGGTGCCGCTGTCGCAAATCGGTCAGATTGAGGTCAAAATGGAAGACCCGCTCCTGCGTCGTCGCGACCGCACGCCCACCATTACCGTGCGCGGAGATATCGCCGACAATCTTCAGCCACCGGATGTGTCGGTGGCGATCATGAAACAGCTAAAACCGATTATTGATACGCTCCCGCCCGGATACCGCATTGAGATGGCAGGCTCAATTGAGGAATCAGGTAAAGCCACACTGGCCATGGTGCCGTTGTTCCCGATAATGATAGCCCTGACGTTACTGATCATCATTGTGCAGGTGCGATCTCTCTCGGCGATGGTGATGGTCTTTCTGACTGCCCCGCTGGGCCTTGTCGGCGTGGTTCCCACGCTGCTGCTGTTCAATCAACCTTTTGGGATCAATGCACTTGTCGGCTTGATTGCGCTTTCGGGCATTCTTATGCGAAATACGTTGATCCTTATCGGGCAGATTACGCATAACCAGAAGGAAGGTCTCGCCCCGTTCGATGCGGTGGTCGAAGCGACCGTCCAGCGGGCACGGCCGGTGTTACTGACAGCCCTGGCTGCCGTGCTGGCATTCATACCGCTGACCCATTCCGTATTCTGGGGGACGCTGGCCTATACGCTGATTGGCGGGACGCTGGGCGGAACGATCATCACCCTGGTCTTCCTGCCGGCGATGTATGCGATCTGGTTCAGGATCCGTCCTGCGAGTAGCGTTTCAAATTAACGGGGAGAATACGTTAAGTTTATTACATCCGGGAGTGCATTTTTAATTACCGACAGCTATTTTGCACCGCCTTAATGTTTATTCATCCCACCTTTCGCCGCCTCACTGAGGCGGCCCAAAGTTAAATATCGCTCCCTGGGTCAAATAATAAAAAAAATACCAAAACTGGCAGTTGATTCTTATTTGTATGACTTTTAAGATTTGTCTGCAAGGCATTGATAAAATTTGATTTAGGGAAATTAAAATGACAAAAAATATTGTTGCCGGAATGATGATGGCCGCGTTTTCAGGGGCAGTATATGCAGGATCCGCACAAGCCATACCGGATTTTTCACCGGAAAGTTTATCGGTTTCAGCCTCTGCCGGGATGCTGAGCGGAAAATCCCATGAAATGGTGTACGACGAAGTCACAGGAAGAAAAATCAGCCAGCTCGACTGGAAAATCAAAAATGTCGCCATTCTGAAAGGTGATATTTCCTGGGATGCTTATTCATTTTTGACACTGAACGCCCGCGGCTGGACGTCTCTGGCATCAGGCTCGGGTCATATGGATGACTACGACTGGATGAATGCAAAACAATCCTCCTGGACAGACCATTCATCCCATCCTGCGACCAACGTCAATTACGCCAATGAATACGATCTCAACGTTAAAGGCTGGATCGTCCAGGGCGATAACTATAAAGCTGGCGTAACCGCAGGTTATCAGGAAACGCGCTTCAGTTGGACGGCGACCGGTGGCTCTTATAATTATGATAACGGCACCAATACGGGCAACTTCCCGGCAGGTGAACGCGGTATTGGCTATAGCCAGCGCTTCTCCATGCCGTATATTGGTCTGGCGGGTCAGTACCGTTTCAATGATTTTGAATTCAATGCCCTGTTTAAATTCAGTGACTGGGTACGCGCGCACGACAACGACGAGCACTATATGCGCGATCTGACCTTCCGTGAGAAGACCTCGGATTCCCGCTATTACGGTGCGTCGGTTGACGCAGGTTATTACGTCACGCCGAACGCCAAAGTGTTCGCAGAATTTACCTATAGCAGTTACGAAGAAGGTAAAGGCGGTACGCAGATTATTGATACCAATACTGGCGAATCGGGCTCTATTGGCGGAGATGCTGCCGGTATTTCAAACCGCAACTATACCATTACTGCGGGTCTGCAATACCGCTTCTGATCCCGTTGTGGTTAATCAAGATCGGGCCCCTGACGGGGCCTTTTTGTGATGTTGAGTTAAACTCACATTGATTCTGACTATTTGTCGTTTTTCAAACGCGACGTCCCTGAAATATCATCCTTCAAAATTGATAAATGTTCAGGGAGCAAACATGACGCTTGACGTTATATTTCATTTAATGAAGCTGGTCTCACTAGATGAATATTCATCCGGCGCCAATTTATCGGCACTGCTGGAATCGCTGTCAGCAGAAAAAGAGAACGATGTCACCCTTGCGGCCTTTGTGCATCGCCTTCACATTCTGTGTGCCGCTCACAACGACCCCATGCAAGCTGAAGCGTTGCTCGCCGCTAATCTGCCAAAAGAGGGTGAGCCTCTTCCCGTACTGGATTTTTCAGGATGGCCGCTGGTGCGTTACGCCCTTTCAGGTGAATTACAAACGCCCGAGTCCGAGGCATACTTTCAGAACGTCACGTCGGCTGCCACTATATTGCGTGCAGCGATAGTAGATTCAGAGCGCGCAAACAATACGCCTGCGATCGCTATTCTCGATAAACTTCTCAACCTGAACGGTGCATTGCCGGAAAGGTATAAAAAAATGGCAAATATTCCTTACGCCTGAAGTTTATAGAGCAGGATACGCCCGCGGCATATCCTGCTTTTGATAACTACAGCCGATGCTCGTCGTATTCCAGACAGATGATATCAAGAGAAGGAATGACCGGGGCATGCAGGTTAAGCCAGTCCAGCAGACATTCAATACTCTTTTTCCTGAGTGAATTTTTCGGCCAGACAATGTAATAACCGTCCCCGGTGGCGATGGCTTCTTTGAAAGGCAGCGCAAGCAGGCCGCTATTCAGCGCGTCAAGCGAAAGCAGCAGGTCGGCAATCGCGACGCCATGGCCGTTCATGGCGGCACTACTCCCCTGTTCAAGGGTGTCGAAAACCGCTCCGCGACTCATATCAAGCCCGGGGAATAACCCCGTCCTTCTCAGCCACCGCCGCCAGTCGCGTCTGTCCGGGG